>JALZAJ010000252.1 GCA_030948465.1 Bacteroidota bacterium | reverse complement strand
CGGGTTTATATAAAAATGAAAGAATAATTGTTAGCGATCAGGGTGCCGAAATTGAAGTTGGTGGAAAGCTGGTTTTAAATTTTTGTGCCAATAATTATCTCGGGTTATCTGCGCATCCTAAAGTAATAGAAGCAGCAAAAAAATATATTGACGAGAGAGGATACGGCTTAAGCAGCGTGCGATTTATTTGCGGTACGCAGGATATTCATAAACAGCTCGAGAAAAAGATAGCTGATTTTTTGGGAACTGAAGATACCATTTTATATGCTGCCTGTTTCGATGCAAATGGTGGAGTATTTGAGCCTTTATTTGGGGCCGAAGATGCCATTATTTCTGATACATTGAACCACGCAAGTATTATAGATGGTGTAAGATTGTGCAAGGCGCAACGATATCGCTATGAGCATAATAATATGCAGGACCTCGAAAGTAAATTAAAAGAAACTCAACACCTACGCAGCAGGATAATCGTGACTGACGGCTCTTTCAGCATGGATGGTACAATAGCACAACTTGATAAAATATGTGATCTCGCCGATAAGTATGATGCCATTATGATGATAGACGAGTGCCATTCTACAGGTTTTTTAGGTAAAACGGGCAGGGGCACTCATGAATATCGCGGCGTGATGGGGCGAATAGATATTATTACCGGCACATTAGGGAAAGCACTTGGTGGCGCAAGCGGAGGATTTACAACCGGTAAAAAAGAAATTGTTGAAATGCTTCGTCAGCGCAGCCGGCCATATTTATTCAGTAATTCGGTTGCCCCGGCCATAGTCGGCGCATCAATTGCTGTTTTTAATATGCTTAGTGAAACAACCGATTTACGTGACAAACTGGAAAGCAATACAAAATATTTCAGGGAAAAAATGACGGACGCAGGCTTTGATATCAAGCCCGGTGAACATCCGATTGTTCCTATAATGCTATACGATGCAGAACTCGCGCAACAGTTTGCAGCCAAATTATTGGATGAAGGAATTTATGTTATTGGGTTTTTCTTTCCGGTAGTTGCAAAAGGACAGGCGCGAATAAGAGTGCAATTAAGCGCCGCCCATGAGCAGGAGCATCTCGATAAAGCCATTGCAGCATTTGTGAAGGTGGGCAAGGAATTGGGAGTTTTAAATTTCTGAAAACCTATAGTTAAAAGAGCGATTTTTAATTATTGTAACTTTATTTCAAAAACAGATATGACCCGGAAAAAAAATTTTGGAAAATATATCGTTTCCGATCCAAAAATTTGCCATGGCAGATTAACTTTTAAAGGCACCCGAATCTTCGTAGATGATGTATTGGATATGGTCGCTGAAGGCCTTTACTGGAGCTACATACAAGAACAATGGCATGGCGCGGTGAAAAAAGAGGCAATCAAAGAAGCCATATTATTAAGCAAAGAATCTTTACTGCAACAAATATAAAATCAACCTTTCCGGCTATTGTACCTGCTTGATGAAAACATAACAAAAGATCAAAAAGAGCTTTTAGAAAAATGGAGATTTCGCTTCAAACAAATTGGAGTTGATTTTAAAAATAAAGGAATAAAAGATGAACAGATTATTACTCTATTGCAACAAATAAAAGGAGTGCTCTTTATAACCCGGGATACCGACTTTTTTAAAAAACAATTTTGTCGTTCCAATTATTGTATAGTTTTTCTCGATGTTGAAAAATATGAAGTAGCTTTTTATATAAAGAAGTTTTTATCACATCCCTTATTTAATAATAATCATAAAAGACTTGGTAAAATAAATCAGATTAAATCAAACTTATATTCAGTATTATATTTTAAAATCTGAAAAGTTAGTTACAATTGAAAATATTTTCACGTAGAGGTTATAAATATGGAAACAACATTATTAAATAGAATTACAAATAATCCTGCCGTGCTTACAGGAAAGCCGGTTATTCGCGGGATGCGCATTTCTGTGGAGCATATTTTAAAAATGCTGGCAAGAGGAATTACTCATGCTGATGTTATTAAAGAATTTCCCTTACTTGAATAAGAAGATATTAAAGCCTGCCTTTTATATGCTGCCAATAAAGTCTCTCTTGAAAAGCAACATTAGAAAATAAATTAAACAATGACTGACAACGCTTCTACATTTAAAGCAAAGAGCACGATAAAAAGTGCAGACCTTGATCACAGGCAAAAAATAAATTTCAATATCGGCCGGTATAACGCTGCAGTTCCGCAAGGTAAAAGCCAGTTTATCAATAGTGATCTTGCCCGTGAAAGAGCAAAGAATATGAAGTGGCGGGCTTTGGAAACGCTCGATCAACAACTGGAATCATTTGAGATGCAGTTTACCAAAAGAGGTGGCAAAGTAATATGGGCCCAGAACTCACAGGAAGCCTTAGACGAAATTCTCAACATTTGCAAAGAAAAGAATTGCAAGACTATTGTGAAGAGTAAGAGTATGGTCACGGAAGAAATTCACCTTAATAAATTTCTTGAAAAAAATAATATTGAAAGTGTGGAATCTGACCTGGGAGAATATATTCAACAGTTGGATGGCGAAGCGCCATATCATATTGTTACGCCGGCCATGCATAAAAGTAAAGAGGATGTTGCCAAAGTTTTTGAAGATAAATTAGGAACACCTTCCAAATTATCTCCCGAAGAAGTAACGATGGTTGCCAGGGATAAATTAAGAGAAAAATTTACGCAGGCTGAAATTGGAATAACAGGCGCTAATTTTATCATCAGCGATATTGGAGCGATAGCAGTCACGGAGAACGAAGGGAATGGACGGCTGAGTATGGCATGGCCAAAAACCCATATTGCTATCGTAGGAATTGAAAAGGTATTGTCCTCGGTAACGGATCTTGCATTGTTGTGGCCGTTGTTGGCGACGTACGGAACAGGCCAAAAAGTTACGGTGTATAACAGTATTGTTTCAGGACCAAAACAGCCGGGAGAAACAGATGGCCCCGGGGAAATGTATGTAATACTCCTGGATAATAATCGAAGTAATATCCTTGCAAATCCTAAACAACGGGAAAGTCTTTATTGCATAAGGTGTGGCGCATGTCTGAATGCCTGCCCCATCTATAAAAATATTGGAGGTCATACGTATGGTACTACTTACAGCGGCCCGATTGGCAGTGTAATTACCCCGCACTTGCAAGGGATGAACGATTATAAACATCTCAGTTATGCTTCTTCATTGTGCGGGAATTGTACAGAGGTGTGTGCTGTAAAAATTAACCTTCATGAATTGCTGTTGGTGAATCGTAAAGAAAGTGTGGAAGAAAGAATGACCAGTTTTTCTGAACGGGCTGCCTGGAAACTTTGGAGAATGGCTTCTTTAAAAAGAGGGATGATGAATATGGGCAGCGCTAGCCTGAAAAACAAAATAGTTAATAAACTATTTAAAGGATGGAACAAGCACCGGTCAGACCTTCAATTCAGTGACAAGACTTTTAATGAAATGTGGAAAGAGCGTTTTTATAAAGGGGATTAAAAAGAGATGATTGTACTTCTTACTGATACCATAACTCCAAGACTGCAATATGTTGCTGAATTTATTTTTAAAGAAAACTGGGGAGTTGATTATTTTATTACAACTTCTAAAAAAGATTTTGGGGAAAGCAACGCGATAAAAATAAATTATACAGAAGATCAATTCTCCGGGAACGTCATTAATATAAGTGGCAGCCGGCTCCTGTTTGAAAAAAAGATTCATCTGCAAAATATTGAAACGTTTGAAACAAATGGATTAACTGCTTTCTTTAAAAATGAAACAGCTTTTGAAAATTTTTCTTTTGATATTTTTGCTGCAACATTTTATTTGCTTTCCCGCTACGAAGAATATTTACCTCATAACAAAGATGAATATGGAAGATATGATCACCGGCAATCAGTGGCATCAGCAACTGGTTTTTTAAAAATACCTATTATAAATAATTGGCTGGAATCCTTTGCAGATTTTATAAAAAATAAATATGCAGGTTTTCAAATAATAAATAAGGCATTTAATTTTCTGCCAACCTACGATGTAGACATCGCTTACGAATGGCGCCACAAGGGCTTTTTAAGAAATACTGGCCAACTTCTTAAATTATTAACAAAGCAGGATTATAAAAAAATTACAGAGGCTTTTAAAATCCTGGAAGGGAAGACTAAAGACCCTTCGGATAATTTTGAATTTTTTGCCAACCTGCATAAGCAACTAAATTTACAGCCTGTCTATTTCTTTTTGGTTTCAAAAAACAATACTAAATACGATAAAAATATCAGTCCCTATAATAGCAAGATGAAAGCTTTGATACAAGAGCTTGCTCAAGAAAATGATATTGGAGTACATCCGTCTTATTACTCGTCCACCCAAGAAAAAGCCCTGAAAGAAGAAAAATTTTTATTAGAAGAAATAGCTGGAAAAATTATTCAAAAAAGCAGGCTGCATTATTTGCGCTTCAATTTACCGGAAACTTACCGGAAACTTATTGATGCAGGGATAACAGATGAGTTCTCAATGGGATACGGCGCTGTCAATGGTTTCAGGGCTTCTTATGCAGACACTTTTCATTGGTACGATATTGAAAAAGAAGAAAAAACCAATTTGATTGTACACCCGTTTTGCTATATGGACAGCGTTGCAATTTTTGATCAAAAACTTTCTTCTGAAGAATCTTTTGAAGAATTAATGTATTTCTATAACACCTGTAAAAATGTAAACGGGACTTTCATAAGTGTTATGCATAATCATTTAATGGGGGATAATGATCTGGAATGGAGAAATGTTTATGAACAATTTTTATCAAAGGCAAATGAGCACGTCAATGCTTGAAATGACGAAGGCCCGTAAGCACCATTACAAGATTATTTCGTTTGCAATATTCAATAGAATCTTTATCCCGTATTGAACCACCCGGCTGTATAAATGCTGTAACACCAGCTTCGTGAGCAATTTTTACACAATCATCAAACGGGAAAAATGCATCACTCGCCACGACTGAATTTTTAAGATCGAAATTAAATTGCTGTGCTTTTGCTATTGCTTGCTTCAGTGCATCAATGCGGGAAGTTTGCCCGCAACCTTTACCTATTAGCTGCAAATTTTTAACCAAAGCAATTGCATTACTCTTTAAATGTTTGCAAATAATATTTGCAAATATCAAATCATTTTTTTCTTCTTCATTAGATTCTTTTCCACCCTCCTCTTTCCATTCTATAAAATTCCCTTTATCAATATCCTGCGATAAATTTCCATTCAATATTGTTTTGGTTTGGTTTTCAGGAGTCGAAAAATCTTTTGTTTTTAAGAGGATGCGATTCTTCTTTGATTGAAGTATTTCAAGGGCATCTTTATCAAAATTCGGGGCAAGAAGCACCTCGAAAAAAAGATCTTTCAATGAATTGGCCGTATTGATATCGATTGCTTTATTGGTAATAAGAATTCCTCCAAAAGCGCTTTCGGGATCGCCGGCCAGTGCTGCGTCAAATGCACTTTTTACATCGGTGCGTTTTGCAATGCCACAGACATTTGTATGTTTTATGATAGCAAAAATAGCCTCCTCCCGATGCGCATCATTGGTGGAAAATGATTTGAAATCATTCATGATATTTATAGCTGCATCTATGTCTGCAATATTATTATAAGAAAGTTCTTTACCATTTAATTGGTCAAATAATTCATCAAGATTTCCCGCAAACGTCGCATGCTGATGGGGATTTTCGCCATACCTTAAGATTGTTTTTTGCGAAGCAAACGGATTTATAAAAGAAGTGTTGTTGAAATAATTGGATATCGCGATGTCATACCCTGAGCAAACATCAAAAGCCTTTGCAGCAAAACTTTTCCTTTCTTCAAGAGATGTTTCAGCATTCTGATTTTGCAGGATATTTTCTAATTTATTGTAATCACTTTTGTCAGCAATTACTAAAACGTTTTGAAAATTTTTTGACGCAGCTCTTATCATTGAAGGACCACCTACATCAATTTTTTCAATGATAAGACTTTCTTCATTTGTTGATCTTACCGTTTCTTCAAAGGGATAGAGATCTACAATCACCAGGTCAATTACCGGAATTTTATATTCCCGCATTTCTTCCACGTCTTGCTCAACATCCCGTCTTCCAAGAATGCCTCCAAACACTGATGGATGCAAGGTCTTAACCCTGCCGCCAAGGATTGATGGGAAACCGGTAAGCGTTTCAACAGGCACGCACGAAACACCTTGTTCTTCAATAAATTTTTGTGTACCCCCGGTTGAATAAATCGTGATATCTTTTTCTTTTAAAAGCGAAATAATCTTTTGCAACCCCTCTTTATAAAAAACCGAGATGAGGGCAGATTGAATTTTTTTTTGCATAATTGTGAGGAAAAAATTAAGCTTTACAGATCTGTTACAAATGCACCCTGTTCAGGAACAGAGTGAAAACGCAAATGTAATTCTTCACAATCTTTTTTCCATTTTTCTATTTTCCATAATGGATTTGAAGAATCAAATACGTATATACCGGAGTTAAAGACGGCTGCCAGTTTAGAAATATAAATCTTTGGATTTTTAGAAATGATAATGTAATCGACGTTTACTCTTTGCTCCGGTGCAGCGTACGATATAGCTGAATCAACAATCAAAAATTTCTTATTACCGAATTGATAAAAATTGTTCCGGTGAAACAGATCATTAATTGTATCCGATTTATTATTCATCATTAAAGAAATGCGTCCGGGCTTCAGATGAAAATTTTGCAGAACTCCATCAATCTCTAAGTCTCCGTCACCTATAAATTGATAGTTATTTCCATTTACGATGTCTATCGCTTTATGGAAAGGAACATTGTACACTATGATCTTCTTCTGCTTGAAACTTTGCCATTTATTAATGGCTATCAAAGAGGAAAAAACCAAAGAAAATAACAGGGCAATTTTTAAGGCAGTCTTATTTTTATTAATTAACCAATATAAATAACTGCAAACAGCCAAATACAAAATTATAGTTCCTGGTACATTCATATAAATATTATCCCATAAAGAAAAAGGAATTGCGTTAATAAAAAGCACGGTATGATTTATTAGCCAGATAGCACCAAAAATAATTTTACCGGCGAGAAGAGCCAGTTGATTAATTGGGGAAACTATTACCAGAACTATGCAAACCCAAAGAGTAATGGTGGTAAGTGGAATGGCAATTAAATTTGAGATCAAAAATAGTAACGGCAACTGATGAAAATAGTAAATACATAAAGGGAATGTAAATAACTGCGCTGAAAGGGAAACTGCAGAAAGTTGCCAGATTACATTCAGGATTTTATTTTTGAAATAAAACCATTTGGCGATGTAACGTTGCGATACCACAATACCCAGCACCGCAAAGTATGAGAGTTGAAAGCCCACATCCCATAGCAGGTAAGGATTGTAACATAGCAGCAAAAATGCAGAAGCTGCCATTGAATTATAAATAGCCGCTTTTTTATTGATAGTAAGCCCGATCGCAATAAAGCTGAACATTAAAGCCGAGCGAAGAACCGAACCCGAAGCACCGGTCAGCAATGCAAAAAACCAAAGGCAAAGTAATATAAGAATCAGCCGGGTAATTTTGGATCTTTTTATTAAAGGGATTTTAGAAAATATCCAAAACAGGATGCCATAAATAATTCCCATGTGTAAACCTGAGATAGCAATTAAATGCACAATGCCGGCATTGCTGTAAGCCTGTACCAAATCTTTATCCAGGTCCACTTTATAACCGATAAGCAGAGCTGCAGCAATCGACTTTTCATCGTTACCGGGAATATATTTATAAAGAATATCCCTTACTTTTTGTTGAGTGTTAAAAATGTAAGACTTGTATCCACCAGCATTTGTATGCTCCTGCAATAACCAATCATTTTTAGTAAGATATGCCTGATGAAAAATTTGATGAAATGCGGAATAACGGCTATAGTTAAACGCACCCGGATTGCCTGAGTTTTTAATAGATTGCAGATCTTTTTTTATAAGTATTTTATCGCCGTAGAGAGGAATTGCTTCAGATGAGTCTTTTGCAAAATAGAGAAGAATGTTTCCTTCGCTTGAATGGACTGAATCAGTTTTAATGATGGCTTCGACCGTTGCCAGTGCTTTAAAAGACTTTGCTTTTTCTAGCGGAGGTTCGATGATATTTGCTAAAATATAAGAAGAGGTATCATAATAATTTCCATACCATGTCGCATGATTTCTAACATCTTTTTGCCAGGTGATGATTAATCCCAAAAATACCATGAACAAGGAAATAAAAATACCCTGCATACCTGACCATTTAAAGCGATAAGCCAAAGGCATGAGCCTAAAAAATAACAGGAATATCACCAGAATAAGACCCGCCACAAGAATAACCTTTAAGTCAAATGCGAAATAATATTGAGAAACAATTCCTGCTATAACGGACAGCAACAAACGCAAATAAGGCGCTGTTTTCCAAATATATATTTTATATGCCTTCGCCATTCAAAGGTAAGTTCTGGTAAGGTGATTAGCCACCTATAATTTTATAAAGACAGTTGATAAAGTTTCCAAAAATTGAAAACGATGCTCTTAAAGATAGGAGTATAATGATAAAGGAGCAGGAATTTGAAATACTGTTTTTATTAAAGCAATTATCTCACATCTTACAATTTGATTTCTTCATCATTTTTATCGTAAAAGTGAAACTCAGTAAGGTGGTAGTTGCTGTTGGCCTTCACTTTAATTTTTTGTTTGTACTTCCAGCTCCAGCTAAGCCGTTTCGAAGGAAACCCTTTTTTGAGATAGGCATCTAAAATAGGGTGAACCTCAATCGTGAGCCCTGTATGCTTTTGCATGATGAGATAGCTGAGATTCTTTTCGATCTCGTCTTCCAGAACAAGGGTTGAAGATATCTTTCCAGTTCCATCACAACTTGGGCACACTTCAAGAGTATTTATATTCATCTCCGGCTTCATGCGCTGCCGGGTAATTTGCATCAAACCAAATTTACTTATGGGCAACACCGCATGCTTAGCCCGGTCGGGCCGCATATAAAGGTCCATTTGCTCCGCAAGCCTTTTTTTATTTTCAAGCAGCTTCATGTCTATGAAATCCACTACTATTATGCCGCCAATATCTCTCAGGCGTAATTGCCGTGCTATTTCTACGGCAGCTTCCAGGTTTGTTTCCAGGGCATTTTGTTCCTGGTTATTGCTTACGCTTTTGTACCCGCTGTTTACGTCTATTACATGCAATGCTTCGGTATGTTCTATTATCAGATAAGCGCCGCTTGGCAAGTTCACCGTTTTACCGAAAGAGGCCTTAACCTGCCTCGTAATTCCGTAACTCTCAAACACCGGTGAGCCGTTATTGTGAAAAGTGAGTATATCTGTTTTTTCAGGAGCTATTCTTTGTAAATACGTTTTAGTATCGTTAAAGATGTTCTTATCGTTTACCACTATTTTATTAAAATCCTCATTCAATAAATCACGAAGAATGCTGTTTGTCTTGCCTTCTTCACTCATAATTTTACAGGGAGCTACTGCCCCTTGCAAATTCTTTTGAATATTTCTCCACGTAGTTATAAGAGACAACAAATCTTCATGAAGCTCTGAGGTATGCTTGCCTTCCGCTGCCGTGCGAACGATAACACCGAAGTTCTTTGGCTTAATGGCTTCAATAATTTTTTGCAGCCGCTTCCTTTCTTCAGATGAATGAATTTTTCGGGATACCGCAATTATATCGTTAAAGGGAGTGAGAACAACAAATCTTCCCGGCAAAGAAAGTTCACAACTAAGGCGCGGGCCCTTGGCGGCAATCGGTTCTTTTAAAATTTGAACTAATATATTTGGCTTACCTGAAAGTACTTCGGTGATCTTACCTGTCTTAACAATTTCCGGTTCTACTGCCGAAGTGGAGAAATCAAATCCTTTTTCAGACTTATCGTGGATGGCAATATTCGTAAATTTTAAAATAGAACGGACATAAGGACTCAGATCAGTATAATGTAAGAACGCGTCTTTTTCAAAGCCAACATCAACAAATGCAGCATTAAGTCCCGGAATTAGTTTTTTTACCTTTCCTAAATACAAATCGCCTACTGCAAAGCTTGCATTTGCATTTTCATTATGCAATTCAACAAGTTTTTTATCCTCAAGTAAGGCAATTTCTACCGCCTGCGGGGCAGCATTTATAATAAGTTCCTTATTCAACTCAAAATCTTTAAATTAATTTTTTAGTACACAGAAGGAATAAATGTAAAGCCGTTTTATTACGGGTGTAGATAAGTAAAGTAAAAACTTACTTCTTTTTATGACGGTTTTTTCTTAAACGCTTCTTTCGCTTATGAGTAGCGATTTTATGGCGCTTTCTCTTTTTACCACATGGCATAACTGAGTATTTTTAATTATTTATTAATAAAATGAATTAATAAAAAAATATAACTAATTCATCGATGTTTCAACTGTAAGTGATTGCTAATGAGGGCTGCTTAGCGCCTTTATTCTTTCATCTACCTCCTTACTGTATTCAGGATTATTCACCAAATGCTTACTCTGCCCGTACCATTTAATGGCATTTTCTTTATCACCTAAAGCAGCATAAGCATCTGCGAGCCAGGAAACCGCTTCAAGATTATGAGGATCAAAAGCAACCACTTTTTTCAACCTGTCTACAGCTTTATCAGTTTGGCCTGAAATTACAGCGCCTATTCCTAACACCATTTGCGCCTGCATATTATTAGAATCTTTTCGAACTACCTGTAACAATTGCTGAATTCCTTTCATCGTTTGTTGCGGGTCGCCGGCCATTCCCTGCCCATAAACGTAGCAACTGCCAAGGCCAACTTTTAAATCATCATTGTCAGGGTCCAGTTGAATAGCTTTTTCAAATAAAGACGCTGCCGTCTCTGCTTCCCAGGTTTTTTTTGCCACATTTTCTTCCCTCCTCATGTTCTCTAAAATCAATCGGGCTGCAAAGGTGAGATTTTTTTCCGAATTATCCAATTTGGCAGCTTCACTTAAATAATAGGCGTAGGGTATAAAAACCTGAGCGGAGTCTTTCCAAAAACTTGCAAGTGAACTATATTGATTGCCTTCCTGTTTTTTTAAGTCTCCGCGGGAGATATTGTTTTCAAGTTTTGAAACATATATAAGTTGCTGGGGAGAAAGTTTTTGTTTTTCCTTTTTTATAACTTCATCAACTTTAAAAGAAGGTTTGGATTGAACAACATCAGGTGATCCAGGCTTTGGTGATTCAATTTTACCAAATACTAAAAGGATAAATAAAAGGCCAAGGCCACCGATTGCTACAGCGATTCGTTTAATCAAGATGAGGGAAATATTTTTTTCTTGCTTTCAAAGGTACAATTATTCAGGTTTTGGTGCCTTATTACTGTTTTTAATATCCTGAACGAATTCTTTTGCAGGCTTAAAAGCAGGAATATAATGTTCCGGAATTTCTACCGCAACATTCTTTTTGATATTACGGCCTATTTTGGCGGCTCTTTTTTTGGTAATAAAGCTGCCAAAGCCCCTAATATAAATATTTTCACCTTTTGCAAGGGATTCTTTTACTTCTGTAAACAAAGTTTCCAAAGTTACCAAAACATCTACTTTAGGAATACCTGTTTTTTCAGAAATCTGATTAATAAGATCTGCTTTTCTCATTTTAATTTTTTGAATTGTAATGAAAGAGTTAAAAGTCTAAATGAAAGATGTTTAGCAAGGCTGTACAAATTTAATAAATCTTTATTTTAATTCATTCTGAATAATTTACGTTCTGCATTCGTATTTTTCGTGCTTTAAAATAATCCTCTTTTCTTTTAATGAAGAATAAAAATTTTTTTTTGGAAGGACTTCTTTCCTGGAACCGGAATACGAATAAAAGGACAATGCCCTGGAAGGGAGAAAAGAACCCTTATAAAATTTGGATAAGTGAAATTATTTTACAACAAACCAGGGTGCAGCAAGGGCTTGCTTATTATCACAAATTCATACACTCGTTTCCGGATGTAAAAACTCTTGCAGAAGCTCCGGAACAGAAAATTCTTAAACACTGGGAAGGCTTAGGCTATTATACGCGGTGTCGTAATTTAATTGCCACGGCAAAATACATCCATACAGAACTTCATGGAAAATTTCCGGCAAAATATGAAGACCTGCTTGACTTAAAGGGAATTGGAACTTATACCGCTTCTGCCATTGCTTCATTCGCTTTTAACCTGCCTTACGCCGTTTTAGACGGAAATGTTTTCAGAATTTTATCAAGATTTTTCGGTATTGCAACTCCGCTTGACACTGCCGGGGGCAAAAAAATCTTTTCAAAACTTGCTAAGGAGCTTTTGGATAAAAAAAACCCGGC
>JALZAJ010000230.1 GCA_030948465.1 Bacteroidota bacterium | reverse complement strand
ATTTTTCCGCTATCCAGCTTTTCTTTTTTTATTTCTTTACTGGTAACTTTCTTCAATTCTTTAAGAGTAGGATCCTGGGCAAAGCTTATAAAATAGAACATAATAAAGGAAATCAAAAGCGCAAGCCTGCGAAGATCAAACTGATTTTTTTTCATTCGAAATTTTTTAAAAAATTATATAGAGTGGGCAAAAATAATAGTACTGATTATCTTTTAGTGCACATCTGTAAATTAAATGCGGAAAGAATATATGAAAGCCTGCGGGGATCAATTAAGGGTAATAAAACCGAAGCGGTTTTTTTTGAGTATTTGATTCAAAGACCTTTGAGAAATTTCCTGGTTTTATATATAAATGAGTGAATGGGTTTTGTTATCTTTTTAGCAGGCTGAATTTAAAATGCACTTCTAAAGAGATAGATAGAAATTTACTTTTCTTTAGTTGTGCCAGGATAATTTTTTAAAAAGATCTGCTGTTCTTTAACCTTTACTGAAAGGTCGCTTAGCATTTTTTCTATATCGCCCGTATCGAGCGTTAACGTAGCTTTTGATTTGTTTACTTCCTTTAACTTATTCACTGCAACAGTTATCTCATTGGAAATATTATCCAGCATCGCTTCTGTTTCATTCATTGGTTTCGATGGAAGAAACCTGTTATTACGATAGTTTAAAAAAGTTTTAAAATTACCAACAGCGTTTTTATAGTCCGCTATTGCAGCATTGTATAGATCCACATCTTTATCCTGGTAAATGATCTCTGTTTCCATTTTTAGTTGCTTCAGCTTTGTGGAGGTTAATGAAGAAGGATTGCCGTTCCTTTCTATCCTCGATGCAGCAGCTAAATAGCGATTAAGTGAATCCATTTTTTCGTACTTCGAAATAGAATCCTTATAATTAAAATACGAATTACTGTTATTGTTTTTCACATAACCTTTTGAAAATTGCTCGTAACTAACCGGGTGATCCAGAAATTGAAACATTGGATCAAATGGCATGTGAGAATCTATAAATTCAGAAGGGACTACCTGAAAATAATTAGTATTAGATTCACTTATAAAATGCGCGCCATCTTTAAAACCTGCATCCCAGGTAGGATCGTATAAATACCAGTCATTATTGATGTAAACCGCGCTCCATGCATGGCCTGCCCTCTCAATAAAACCAGCTTGTTTTGTATAGCCTTCTATCACGTAAGCTCTCAATCCGCATTTTACACAAATGTCAGTAAAGATGGCGGCAAAGTTCTCACACACGCCTCTCTTTCGTTCCATAGCATAGGTTACTTTTTGTTCGCGGTCAGCGTCTAAAATTACGCGATGAAGATGAGCGGCATCATATTTTATATTTGAAGCGACCCATGTATAAATGGCCCTTACTTTTTTACTATCGGTATCAAAATGTTTATTGATGTAGGAAGCAATACCGGAAGTGGTATTTGTTTGTGCAGATGGAATATTTAAGGCGATCCTGTCAACGTCAGCGTAAGAGGCTTCTTGTGTTTTAGCCACCAAAGCACAACATAAAATGCAACATAAAATCATCCAAAACTTCATAACCTAAAGTTAGAATATGATTTTGAAATTTAACCGAAACCGTCGCCGCCAATCTTGTTAATTATCTGTCACCCCTTGGAGCCGGTAATTCTTTCCGTGGCAGTTTTTCATCCCGCATGGCGGCATCATATACGAAAGCCGCCACTATGGTTGCCGCCTCTTTTAAATCGTCAGGTACCAGGTGGTCATAGGTGTCCATATTGCTATGGTGGGTGCGGGTGCCATACTCCAGCGGGTCTTGTATAAATTGGAAACCCGGCAAGCCAACAGCATCAAAACTAAGATGATCAGTGCCGCCTGTGTTACTTATGGTAAGAGTTTTTGCACCTAAATCATTAAAGGGTGCCAGCCACCGGGCAAAAATATTTCGCACATTTTCATTTCCCTGCAGATACACTCCCCGGATTTTACCAGACCCATTATCTACATTAAAATAACCCGAAAATTTTGCCTGTGCCGGCAGCAATTGCATCGTTGTCGGATCACCGAACGTTTTCTTTACATATCCTTTAGATCCCAACAAGCCTTCTTCTTCTCCGCTCCATAAAGCAATGCGTATCGTTCTCGCAGGCTGCACGCCTAAAGCTTTTAAAATGCGCACGGCTTCCATCATTATCGCACAGCCGGCTGCATTATCAGTAGCGCCGGTACCACCATGCCACGAATCAAGATGGCCGCCCAGCATGACCACTTCGTCTTTTAGCTTTTTATCGGTGCCTTTTATTTCTGCAATTACATTATATCCTTGTGTATCGGTTGTATAAAATTTCGTTTCAATATCCACATCCATTTTTACAGGAATATTATTTTTCAGGAGCCGAAGCATCATCATGTAGTCTTCAATTCCAATGGCGACATCAGTGAAATTAGCAGGATCACTTATTTTATAAGGGCCGGCTTGCTGCACAAAAACAGTTCCATCATGATTTCTGTTATTGGTGCTTACCATTGCTATCGCTCCTTCCGCAACAGCCATCGATTTTAACGCGGAGAGCATAGTTTGTTCCCCTGCTCTTTGCCGCATAAATTGTTCTCTTCTTTTTCTAAAAGCAGCGGTATCCTGCGGTTGCAGTTTTTCCGTTTCCATCGAGTCGAGTTCACTATCGGTATATCTTGCAGCATCTGCTTTAAAACTTTGCGTATAGGGTTCCGTCCTGTCAGTAATTATAATTTTCCCCGCAAGTTTTCCTTTATATGCATCCAGCCCGGCGGAATCTTTTGATGATATCAAAATAAGTTCCGCGCTATGCAAGCCATTCGTTCCCGACGTCCATGTTTTAGGATAGGCGGATAGAGATCTGTACCACGGCGCAGTCATGGCTACATACGATTTTTCCAGTTCCCAGCTCTTGCCAAAATCTCCCCATGGATCAAGCATCGCATTGACAAGCCCCCAATCGGTTAATTGTTGTCTGGCATAATTAGCTGCCCGCATAAAACCCGGTGAAGCGGTAAGCCTTGGCCCGCTTGCATCTGTAAGATGGAAAGCAATGTCCATAACCTTAGAATTTTCCATTCCCTCTTTTTTTATGCGGGACATCATATCCATATCCAGATTTTCTTTTTGCGCAAATGAAAAAACGGGCAATACAAAAAATAAAAACAACGAGGTTACCTTAATGAGATTCATGACTGTCAAATTTTTTTATGAGAAAACAGGTAGTTTTTTAGAAAAGGGTTTTTCTTTGGAAGTACAAGTTTATTTATTTTAAAGCATATTGCCGCGATAATGTTTTTTGGATTTATCCGCTTTATAAATCTATTTCTGCAAAAAATAATTTTTCAAATCAAATAACCTTGCGACGAGTTGCATTAACAAAAACTTACAACTCGCAGGTTAATCCTTCATCTTTTTTTTATTTCTGATGTATTAGAACGGCTAAAAATCCCGGCTCTGCCTATAACATGAAAAAACAAATTTTACTTATCCTTTCGATCTTACTTTCAACCTTCACCTTTGCCCAATCAACTCCTGTTTTTGGAGTAAGAGCCGGCGTTTCTTATGCCGGTGTACGAGGCGATGCTGTTGATAATTTAAATAAGCTTCTCGACTTTACAAATGACGCCATCAAGCCTTCGAACTCTACCGGCTTTTTTGCAGGAGCTTATGTAAACCTTCCCGTTGCTGATAATATTTCCGTTGAACCTGCCATTTATTATTCTCAAAAAGGGTACGAACTTAATGGCGCCCTTAATGTAAAAGGTGTCAATTTTTTAGGTGCCGGCGCTAAG
>JALZAJ010000208.1 GCA_030948465.1 Bacteroidota bacterium | reverse complement strand
AATCCAAAAATTATGATGGGCAAACCTGTTATTAAAGGCACCCGTATAACAGTTGAATTGCTTCTGGAGAAGTTATCCTCCGGGGAGACAGAGGAGGATATTTTGCTTGCTCATCCTCACATAAAAGCGGAGGACATTAAAGCTGCCCTTGCTTTTGCAGCCCAAGCTTTAAAAGGCGAGAATATTTATCCCATTTCAGTATGAATTTGTTAGCCGACGAAGGTGTTGATAAGCCTATTGTGGACCTGTTGCGCAATAATGGTTTTGATGTGGTTTATATTTTAGAAACAAACCAGGGAGCTTTAGCCTCTGTGGGTGTTCCTCTTTCAATCTATAAGCATCTCAAAGTCAGGAACGCCCCCGTCTGGTCTCTCCATAGGAGCCCTTTGGGCCTGACCAACGGGATTGTAGAGCCACACTTAATTTCCCGAAAAATGCGTTAACATTTTAAAACTATTTGTTCCATCCAAATAAAATTTTGCAGATGAAGAACGGCAACACTTACGTTGGCTGAGTTGAAACACGGTTTCCGTCAGCCTGCATTTTGGCAGGTTATGTTGGGCGTTCGTGCTATTATCTGTTTATCACTTCAAAGAATTCTTTGGGCGACACGATTTTTGTTCCCTTGTATTCAGTCATAGTAAAGTCGTTGGTGTTGCCTGTTACAAGATACTGTGCTTTGCAAGTCTCGGCGAGTTCTAAGAGACGGTTGTCCGGCTCGTCGCTAATAAGGTCAACCTTTGTATTCGTTGTAAACTGAACACCAAATGTTCGAATGTCGCTCAACAAGATTTGTGCTCTTGAGTAAAACTCCGGAAACTTTGCAAACTTCTCGCGATTTAATACGGCAACGTATTCGGTGAAGAGTTCTGCTGAAAAACAAAGTTCAAGGTCGGGGTCAGCAAAAACGCGGTCAACAATGAAGTAGGGATAACCTCTTTGAATGTTTGCTGAAACAAGTACATTGGTGTCAAGAATGAGCCGCATTGTTCCCGTTTCTTACGACTTTTACTTCATTGGAAATTTCCTCCATGGTCATATTGGATAGCCCGTACTGTTCAGCAAACTCAACGGTCCTAGCTAAATTTTGGCGGCTGATTTCACGGCTTACAATGTCCACAAAGGTCGAAAATGAAAGCCTGTCGCCTTTAAGTCCAAACTTCTGGAATTCCAAATCTGAGATATCAATGCTTATTGTTCGCATACCAAATGTTTATGAATCCGAAATTACAAAATTTCACTAATAAAAAGTTGTCGTGCGGGATTGAAAATTTTAGCCTCTGTGGGCGTTCCTCTTTCAATCTATAAACATCTCAAAGTCAGAAACGCCCTGCTATCCTCAGTGACATCAAAAATTAAAAAGCGGTGCTGTCCTGAGTTTGTTCGAATGAATTCCTTTGGAATAACTCAGGACTTACAAATTTCTTATTAAAATAAGAATTCTATTTTTAAAAATCCACATTACTTTCCATAGTAATAATCCCGGGCGCTACTATAAATATATTCCACAGCCTTTTCCACTATGCCCGCATCTACAGTACCTGCCTTGCCGGCAGGCAGGTTGTTATGGATGTATTTTACTTTTCTTTCTCAGCGGGGTTTCATTTCCTTTCTTAAATAAGCCACTAATTAAAGTGAAGCAGGAAATGAAACCCCGATGCCTGAACACTCTTTGAATTGAAGATAAGCCATCTTCTACACCGAAGTTATACTGTGCGAATCAAGTTTAGAAGTGCATTTCATGCCAAAGCATTATAAAGATTTTTAGATTGGCTTTGCAATAATTCAATTTTTTAAGCACGCATCGGGGTTTCACGCAAAGAGTTTTATAGTCGGGAGATTACGCTGTGAAAACCCCGCTGGGAAGGAATTTTGCATTTTTACTGTGCTAAGAATATCTGGGGGAACACTTACGTTGTCTCAATTTAATTCTGCGCCGTCACCTTAAACATTTGTACGCCGTGCGGGGCGACATCAGCTCTTACAAGGCCGTCTGTACGCTGTTCATCTCTATGGCTCCAAAGATTTCTAACGGTATAAGTACCGGATTTTTTAATGTCAAGGTCCTGGATCTTCATGGTCATGAAAGACCTGTCATCACTACGGTTCAGCAACAATACCGACCAACTTCCATCCGCCAATGGTTTTACCCACACTTCCTTGTCGCCTTCGTCGGTTAGTTTATATCCTTCCTTTGCAGCAGGGTCCTGGTCTATTGCAATCACTTCTTTATTGGTGAGAATATCGTGTGTATCGTCGGACATGTGCCGCAGATCATTACCTGTAATAAGCGGCGCGGCAAGAATGCTCCAAAGGCTAAAATGCGTAACGTACTCCGTGTTGGTCATGCCGCCATTGCCTACTTCCAGCATATCAGGATCGTTCCAGTGTCCCTTGCTGGCGAAAGTATTAAGGCCTACCTGCTCATCAAGAATGTGGATCATGCTGTTCCAGTTATCAGAGATATCGCCGGTGGTGCGCCACAGGCCACCAAGCGTGGGCGCCCATTCCCAGGGATTATTACTGCCCCATTCGCATATACTAAAAACAATTGGCCGGCCCGAAGCATCCAATGCATTTTTCATTTTTGTATAACGGGCTATCGCAGGCCTTCCTTCGTTGTTGCAGTTATCATATTTTAAATAATCAACACCCCATTTTGCAAACATCTTTGCGTCGGCTTCTTCATGGTCGAGACTGGCCGGCCAGCCTGCGCACGTCTTGGTACCGGCTGAAGAATACACGCCCAGCTTAAGGCCTTTTTTATGTACGTAATCCGAGAGGTATTTTATGCCATGCGGAAACCTTATGGGGTCAGACTGGAGGTTGCCATCTTTATCCCTTTCGAGCGACATCCAGCAATCATCAAGATTAATATATTCATACCCGGCGTCTTTCATGCCCGATGCCACCATTGCGTCGGCCTCATCCATAATGAGCTGTTCATTGATGTCACGTTGAAAATGATTCCAGCTATTCCAGCCCATAGGCGGCGCCGGCAACGGAACATCAGGTGCGGTGTTGCCTGTTTTTACTTTTTTATTTTCCGGCCCGGGCAAGGCGGATACAACATTTGCCCGAAAGGATAAAACAATCATTAGTGAGAGCAGGGAAAGGGTTACTTTTTTCATTAATAATTTTTTAAAAGTTGTTTTTTAAAATTGATCAAGTAATAATGAACAGCCTTTGAATGCAATCGTCAACAAGCTGTTTCGGGCCTTAAAGTTATTGCTTTTTGTTATTGTAGCTGGAAATTCAAACTGGTTTACTGCGGAAGGAAATACAAACTAACTGAGCCGTATAGACGAAAATAAAGTAAGAAAAGAGGTTGAAGATGTTATTGGCCATGAGAGCAACCGGCGGCGAAATGGGGTATGCCGGCTTTATTGTACTGATTTATAAATGTCCTGAGTTTGCTCGAATGAATTCCTATGAAAAAAACTCAGGACAGCAGCTCTTTTATTATTTAAAGGGTCAACGAATAGCAATCCTTGTCTCCTTGCTTTTTTTATGTTGCTCAGGATAGCTGAGGTTAGTCAAGATAACCGACTTCTTGTTTGTTCTTGTCCCTACTGTGTTATCAGTGGGCAACTTAGTAAAAAGCTGCTCCAAAAATTGAAGCAGCTTTTCACTATAAAGTCATGTTTACAAAAATATTTATTTCATAAATCCTTTTAATATATCCATCAAACCGCCACCGCCATTTTTTTGCTGCTGTTGCTGCGCCCCACCGGCAAGGCTTTTTACAATATCCATTAAACCGCCACCGCCGCTTTGTCCGCCACCCGTAAACTGACTTAGTAAACCTCCGAGGCCACCTCCGCCTGAATTTTGTTGCGATGCAATTTCATCACTCTTACCACCGGTGATAGAACCCAATAATTTTTCCAATGAAAAGCCAGGCTCGTTAGCATCATTGCTCTTATTGATAAGGCTGCCAAGAACATTAGGAATAAGGCTGCCTGACAAATTATTTGCCTGGGTGTTATTCATATTGTACTTGTTCATAAGCTTACCCGCAAAGTGCCCCATCATCATCGACACGATCGGGTTGCTGAGCAAGCTTTTCTTATCACCACCACTTCCAAATAAAGACAACAGACTTTGCAATCCACCGCCGGCAACCACATTACGTAAGCCGGAAGCCACGGTGTTGGTCGCTTCAGCTACTACGGCATCATTATGTTCATTGGGCACATCAGGGTTATTAGTCACAGATTCTGCGACATGGCCCTTTACGAGATCGAATAATTCTTTCAGCATAGTGTATTTTTTTAGATGAATTTTTTAAGATTATGAATATAGGTCATGTTTATGACCTATATAGAATAAAGAGTGGACTTTAAATCCTCCCGTGAGCAATTTTTTATTCTGGTCTTTTGCAAGATTGCCATATTATAAAGAAAAAGTGCACAAGAGAAAATACTTATCTGTTTATTCATGATATGGCTCTGGCTATTTTGTAACCAAAACAAATATGAGGTTTCAAAGGAACCAGAAACAATTTGGTATAGGAAGGAATAATCATCATGGCACAGTGGTAAGTACTGTATGATTTTAGTTTTTGAAGATCGAAGATTGGATTCAATAAAAGAAGTAATCATTTTGCAAAAAAGGCCATAAGGCACAAGGCAGATTATAAACGCTGCACAGCCAATCAAATTTAGTTTCAGGGTTAAGATAATCTGTTGTTAAAGCATTTTAGCCTAGTTGGGTGTTCCTTTTTCAGTCTAAAGCATTCCAAAGTCAGGAACGCCCCCGTGTGCGGCTCTCACGTGTGCATGCGGTTGGGCTTGCGAAAAGGAACACCAACGAAGGCTGAGTGCAATTGATTGTTATACTAATAGAAGAGGATTATTAGATTTAGTAAGAATCGATTGAAGAAGTCTGAAACTAAAGGTTGATAGTATAGTAACGATCGGCACAGGTCGGGAGACTTCGCCGGAAGAAATAACAATTGGCGAGCAGCGTTTTCCCTTACAAAGGGTCATATTTTATACTGCTATATGAGAAAAATTCTATTTTCAACATTTATTACTCTTTTTCTACAGCCAACTTTTTTACGATTAATTTCAGTTGTTAATAAACCAGGGCTATGCGGGTTTATTAGGCAACAACTGTTTGTATCAAAACTTAAGCAATGAAAAAATTATTCACTTGCTTCGCCCATTCCTTTTCCAGGCTTTTTTATTTTCATGATCCTGCCGCCTCTTTTAACTTGCTGGTGCTGGCGGCTGATAAAGGGAACATTAAAAGCTTCTATAAACATCCGATGGCTAAAGCATTTCTTTTTTCCGTCTCTATGTTTTCATTCATTAATGGTTTTACGCAAAGCGATTTCCGGAAGAATACCATCTACGGAGAATTTGGCGGTAATGGTGTTTTTCTTTCTCTTAATTATGAACGACAATTAGGAACAAAACCCGGATTGGCCGTTCATTTTGGATTGGGAAATGCCGATGCAGACGAAACCTTTGCATTCACGATTCCCGTTGGAGTAGATTACCTTTTCAATATCAGTAATCAAAAATCATTTATCGAAACAGGGTTAGGTGTTACATGGGCTCTGCAAAATATTTGGGACGGCTACAACAATACAGAGCCCCATATATATAGACCCAAACTTATACCCTCCATCGGCTACCGGCGTCAAACCTCTTACGGATTAATGTGGAAAATAACGGCTACTCCCGATTTTGCCAGGAATAATATTGTTCCTTTCTATCCCGGCCTTGCAATAGGCTGGCGATTTTAAACACAAGGTAACCGGGAACTTAATACCTTAAAACAAATACTTTTATGCCCGTGTTGGTGTTTCTTCCACGGCTATCCTTAGTGACGATAGCTAAGGCTGCTAAACCCTCGGCACAACTTGCCCCGCTTCTCTTCGGGGAACACACAACATCGGCGGCCTCTGTTTCCTCTTTTTTGTTTTTTCCTTGCTACTAATCTATCAAGATACTGTGTCATCCAATCCGTTAAAAAAACAATCCGTTAACTATCGGATCATGGTTTCCACTTTTGTAAATTTTGCAAAAGAATATTTATAATCTTCAGGATAAGCGCATAAGCCTGCCGCTACCGGATTATAATAAATGTATTCCATCTTTTGTCCGAATGACCTCCTTTGGAGTATAAACACTTCTTTGTAAATAAATCTATACTTAGTGGGTTGCGTTTCCATCCCGATAGCTATCGGGAGATATTTCCTGGCTTTTGCTTTTACATGAAATCTTTCTAAAACTTTAGGAGGATTTTTTTCTAAATCTCTTTTAATTGTTTGTGATACAGACTTAAAAAATTTCATCTTTAATTAAACACTTTAAAAGATTAATTTACCTACGGAAAGCCCTTTTTACAATTACATGCCGACCCTTAAAACTTATGCAACCAATAAAAGCATTAATAATAGATGATGAATTGCCAAGCAGAAATTTTCTCAAAAAAATGCTTGAGCAATACTTTCCTGAAATAAACGTAGCAGGGCAGGCATCCACTGTTGAACAAGGATTAGAGGGAATAAAAAAAAATCATCCTAACATTGTTTTTCTTGATATTCAAATGAAGGATGAAACTGGCTTTGACTTATTAAACCAACTACCGGAAATTAATTTTGCGCTCATTTTTACAACTGCATTTGATAAGTATGCGATAAAAGCTTTCCGGTTTAATGCAATTGATTATTTGCTAAAGCCAATAGTAACAGAAGAATTAATAGAAGCAGTAAATAAAGTAAAGCAAAGAACAATTTCTATGCAATCTGCTTCTAAAGAACAAGTGAAACAATTATATCACGACATAAAAAATCCGCAGGCGATACATGATAAAATAGCAGTGCCAACGATAGAAGGATTTATAATTATTCCTGTAAATGAAATTGTGTATTGCCATGCAAGCAGCAACTATACTGAGTTCCATCTTACTGATAAAAGATGCGTTCTCTCCAGCTACACATTAAAGCAGTATGATGAAATGTTAACCGGACAGTCTTTTTTTCGTGCACATCGTTCATATCTTATAAACCTAGCGCATGTAAAAATGTACCGTAAAGGAGAAGG
>JALZAJ010000155.1 GCA_030948465.1 Bacteroidota bacterium | reverse complement strand
TAAATATCAGGCCATCCATCCATATTTATATCACTAACGTTTACGCTTAGCCCATAATTATAAATGTGGCTTTGTATACCGGCCTGCTGCGTTACATCTACAAACTTATTTTCGCCGGTTTCCATGAGCATATTTTTAAAAAGCCTGTTGCCATATTCTTTACTGGGCATGCCGCGAATGATGCTGGTATTTTCAAACGGATCATAACTGTTGATAGAATGATTCAATAAAAACATATCGAGGTCGCCATCTTTATCATAATCAAAAAATACAGCCATGGTGGATTGAGTGCCAGGCGCATCCAATCCATATTCTTTAGCCATGTTTTTAAAAACAGGCACGCCATCTTTATTCATTCCCTGGTTGATGAATAATTCATTAGAGAGTTTTTGCGGGTCGTCGCACTTACCGCTATGACATACATATACATCCATTAAGCCATCGCCATTTACATCAGCAACACATACACCGGTGCCCCATGTGCCGTTGCCTGCTACGCCTGCGATTGAGGTAACATCTTCAAATTGAAAACCTTTTTTATTCAAAAACAATTTATTAGGCACGGCATTTCCTGCAATAAAAATATCATCCCATCCATCGTTATTAAAATCACCAATGCCCACACCATGGCCATTGTAGAGATATTCATAATTCATGATATGAAGGGCATTATTTTCAGGGATGGTGTTGGTGAAATTTACACCGGTTTGTTGGGGAGATAATAAGGTGAAAAGAGGTTGTTGTGCAGTTGCACCGGCATAGAGCAAAAAAATGGAAAATATAGTCAGTAAATTTTTCAAAAGATTTTTTTAATCTTATTCAACTTTATAACCTCACCCCCAACCCCCTTTCCGAAGGAGAGGGGACAATATCGGGGCGGCACAAAATTTTTCGTCCAACTCAATGATTCTCATTGAACACTATTTAAAATTATCCAATTCAATATTTTCATCTCCATCTTCATAGGGCACATACAACATCAGCAGGGTCATCATTTCCTGGTCGCTTCGCATATCGCCTTCTGATGTTACCACTTTTGGCGGATCGTTTGGGTTGAAAGGATTGTTAGATGTATTATCATAAGATGCTTCTATCACAAGCTTTGAGCCGATTGGTATCAACACCGGTTTTTTAAAACGATAAATTTCCTGCCAGCGAAAATCCCATTCCGGAATATTTACCAAACGGATAGTATCGTTATTCGCTCCAAAAACCGCATACGCTTTAAAGGTTTTTCCCAGCAAGTGCATGTGAGGCCATACATAAAAAACGGATTCATTTTCTTTGGGGTTTACAATTTCCAATTTATAGGTACTTATTTTATTGGCAGGTATGTTATGAAATTCAGGGACAATATCTTTTTGGCCAATGCCACCACTGCCAAGACTTATCACTTTTATTTTTCTCTTTACAGTAGTTTTTGTGAAAAATAAATTTATTCCCGAAATGCTTTCTGCTTCTTTTGCCGAAGGCGAATAATGTATAGTAAGTAATATCACGCCACGCTTTGGCATTATCCACCCAAAGCCTTCAGGATATCTTTCGTAAGATGTGCCGGGAATCCATCCACCATAGTATTCTATTGTTTTTTTATAAGGAAAATATTGAGAATACTTTGTTCTGTCATCATCAGTCAGGTTGATCATGTCTGCCGTTTTATAAATATCAATACTGCTATCGGGCACAGCATGCACCGCATAGTTTGCGTGGTGTATTAGCTTTTTATTGTTGCTGAAAAATTCCACAGCCTCTACATTATATTCCTGCGGTAACTCAAACGGAATTTTAAAAACAATAAACCTTTCTTTATTATCTCCCTGCACTTTGTAAGCATCTTTCACTTTTAAATTAAGGTCGGGTTCCCTGGAGAAAGTCGTATTTTCTAAAGTAGTTATTTTGTAATCAGGCTTCTCACCTCTTGGTGCACCCGCTTTTACCCAGTCAGTAATTTTTTTTATTTGGTCATCTGACAATGAACGGTTGTTAGCGAAAGCCATATAGTGATCATCAGCTTTCCACGGCGGCATGTACTTACTCGCGACAACTTTTGAAACAAAGCTTGCGCGCTTTGCCACGTCTTCATACGTTAATAAATTAAATGGCGCAGACTCGCCGGGCTTATGACAATTCGCGCATTTGGATTGAATGATGGGGCCGATATCTTTATTGAAAGTTACGGACTGAGTACGTGCTGAAATAGCTATAAATAAAAATGGCAGGATTAAAATTATAGGCATGCTAAAAATCATTAATTAAGCAACCGACCGGTTCAGTAAAAGGAATAGCCGGCTTATCATTAAAAAAGTTATTTAAGGCAACTTCAAGATAATAATTAGAAATATGGTTTTTGGTTTTTCCCAGCGAAACCAACCAATCGTCAATGGCGCCTTTATAAATTAAGCGGCCATTTTTATTATCAATCACTATTACTTCCGGTGTTACTTTTCCTTCGAGGTAATGGGTCAACTTAAGTGAAGTGTCTCTTAAAATCTCCCAGGAAGGCATGTATTGTTTTTGAAATTCTGCAACATCTTTCGCATCAAAACTGCCGGGAATAATCCCAATAAAATTTACAGTCTTTTCAAATTTATTTTTAAGGCTGATCAGCTTCACGGAATAATTTTTACATAAGGGACACTCCGGCGAGAGCAATGCAATCACCCGTATTTGTTTAGACGACGCCGGGAAATGAATAACTGATCCCTTTGATGATCTAAGTTGGAAAGACGCTAAAGAATCGCTGTTATATACTTTCCATTTTGCCGGAAGATATTCCTGGCAAAAAAGGCGAAGACAAAGCATCGTCGTTATTCCAAATAAAAGTATTTTTTTCTTCATCTATAAAATTACAATACTCCGGTAAGAAGGCCGGAGTATTGTGTTCGAGTGGTTTATTTATCACTTATGGTACATCCCACCAAACCCGGCCTGAGATATCTGCAGGCCCGGAACCATACCCTGGATTAGATTGCATGTCAGTAAATGCCGCGCTTATGTTCGCATAATTAATGTCGGTTGTTGGAGGCAAATTCCTCGGCGCTCTTCTTGGTATTGCCAGATCAGTTCCATTATAAAGTAATCTTTCCAGCATCAGGGTCGTAGTATTATTGGGCATGCCCGTTCTTTTTATTAAAGCCCATGCTTCGTTAGGTTCTTTAAAAAAATTGATAAAGGATTGCGATGCAATCATGTCGAGCCCTTTAGCAGGATTGTATTTCACAGCAGGCATAGCAAGATAGTTATCGATCTCAGCCTGTGAGGGCGGTGGAACCTGCATACCTAAACCATTTTCCAAATAGTAATCCAGGAACATACCATCCTGCGCCATTTTACCATAGTATTGGATAGACGCTGTAATTCCTTTGTTATACCAGGTCGCCGGGTCATCGCTCTTTATTCCGGAATAACTAAGCTCTGCAAGCATAAAGCAATAATCGGCGTAGGTTATTAAAGGAATGTATTGCACTCCTGTACCATTGTTGCCGCTGCCGCCACTAAAAGCAACTTGGAATATGCGCGGATTGATATTACTTAACGTGTCGAGGTTAAGTTTCCCGCCGCCTTTTGTGATTTGCCTGGTTGTATAATATTTTGCTTTATTAATCAGAGAGGCGGAAGAATCGGGACTCGCAAAACTACCCACATACCGCTGGTCAACAAATACGGCATCTGTTGATAAAACACCCTGTGCTTTTGCCAGGTCAAAATTTTCCTGGCTATATGAATTTTTAGTAAAAAAATCACGTGTCCTGGGATCGGTATTGTTTACCATGAATGTCGTCAAGGCCCTTGGAGCCCTCAACCCATCCGGGTTCCAGTTGCCACCCGAAGTAAATGTTGCCGGCGCGTAAAAAGTCCAGCTATCTGTATTATCACTCATTAAATCAGAGGCTTGCGAGGCAAAAACTTCCTGCATAATGGAACCGGCTTTTGCATTATCAACTTTCATTATCCGCATGGCCATTCTCAGGCGTAATGCATTGGCAGCTTTAACCCATTTGGTAACATCCCCGAAATAAAACTGATCGTACGTGCCGATTGCAAACTGTCCGCTCGGTGCAGATTTAATATCCTGAATAGCGCTTTTAAGATCTGCATCTATTGCGTTAAAAACATCTTGTTGCTTATCGAAAGGAACCGTGAATACTCCGGTAGTCCGCCCCATAAATGCCTGGCTGTAGGCAATGCTTCCATAGATGTCAGAAACATAAAATGCTTCGTAATCAAGCAATATTCTTGCTATGGCACCCAATTGCTGATAGCTTTCTTTTTTTGGTGATTGGAGTTTGGAAATTAAAACATTTACATCATGCAATTCTGAGCCCCCGCCACGTCCATAAAGATTATCATATCTGCCAAAAGGATTGGCGCTTGCCGTAAAGTTTTTTAGATTCCCAGAAGTCGGAGTTGTCAGTTGCACCCAGGGCATAATATCCCGGTACGTTTCATAATAGGCCTCAAAGTCGTTTCCAAAGATGTCTCTTGAACCATTGACGAACTGGTTCTCAGGGTTGATCGTGTAGGCGACTGTCGGGTCTATATTCGCATCCACAAATGAAGATTTTTTACAACCCCAAAGCAGAAAACACGCTAAGCTTATTTTAATTATATTTTTAAACATAGTAAAGATTTATAGAGTTAAAAATCGGCATTAACAGAGAAACCAATATTCCTTACATAAGGTATGCCACCATATTCCGCAAAGGCTGCAGGCTGGTTGCTGCTGAGGCCTTCAGGATTTATTCCGCCTTTTGCATTTTTATAAATATAGGTTAGGTTTCGCCCAATAAGAGTAACCCTTAGGTTGTTCACTTTAATTTTAGAAGCAATAGACCTGGGCAAGTTATAGCCAACTGAAATTTCTCTAAGCGCTACCCATGAATTATCAAACACTGAAAATTCCCTGATACCCGAAGACCATTGCGTAAGGTCTTCATAATATTGCCATGCAGGTTTTGGCGCGATCAATCCTTTATCGTAGGCATCTTTCCACGACATACCGCCGAGATTGGTACCATTAGCGCTGGTAATTCCATCTGCAAACACGCCATCGGGAATGATGCCATCTTGCTGTTTGTTGCCATTTGCGTCAGTATAGGCAATACCTCCATGTGCCGCATCCCGTCCCGGAAGTGTAAAGGCGAACGCGCCGTTTGTAGATCCATATTGATGAGTTCCAGACGCCATAAGTCCGCCGACTTTAGCATCTACCTGTACATTCAGAGAAAAATCTTTATACCTGAAAGTTTGATAAGTTCCTGCTAAATACTTTTCCATAATAGTTCCCAGGTATTTATCTCTTACAAGACCCGGAGCGTAATCACCGGAACGCAGGAAGGTGTAACCATCTGAGCCATTGGGAGCATTTCCTAAAACTCTTTTACCATTGCTTGGATTGGCAACCGGATTTCCATTAGCATCAACGGCCTGGTAATAAGCAAAGCCATACGTTGTATAAACTGCGCCATATTCTTTTCCGGGTTGAGCTACGGCTCTTACATCTGCTCCAAATGCATTCAATAAAGAATAAGAGGCCACTCCGTTTGCCAGCGAAACAACCGTATTGTGGTTTCTTGTGAAATTCACATTAAAGTTCCAGCTAAAATCTTTCGTTCTCACGGGTGTGGCGTTCAATAATATTTCTATACCCCTGTTTCTGATCTGCCCAACATTAAACAAAGCAGAGTTGCCGCCAATTTCAGGAGGCACCGGCAGTTCAAGTATCTGGTTGTAGGTGCTCTTTGTATAGTAGGTAAAATCTATACCCAGGCGGTTATCGAAGAATCGAAGATTAGTACCAAATTCATATTCTTTTGTTTTTTCATTCTTCAAATTTTTATTTGGTAAAATAGCACTGGTGAAACCGGAGTGCGGCAGTATGGTAGTGCCAAGCCCATTATTTACCACCATATCACTTCCACCGATGGAATAATTACCCACCTGGTTCAGTTTCCATGGATCGTAATCTTTTCCGGTTACTCCATAAGAGGCACGAAGCTGTCCGAAACTTAAAAAATTAAACTGCGGCTTATCCTTTAGTAAGTTTCCAAAAAGAAAAGAAGCGCCAACCGACGGATAAACAAACGTGTAGTTGCCAGACCCATTTGCCAATGCCAGTGAAGAGTTGTAATCGTTGCGAACACTATAGGTTAGTGTAAGCATATCCCGCCAGGTAATATCTCCATAGGTGTAGATAGCATCTGTAAGTTTAGAAGGCCGGTATCCCTGTTGTACGGAAACCGGACCAATACTGTTAGCAAGACTAAAATAATAAGGGTTAGATGCTGAAAGGCCATTATTTGTATTTGCGTTAAGCACATCACCAACCTTATCTTTATTAGTTTCGGCGCCCAAAGTAATGCTGCCCTGTAGATCAGAAGTAAGTTGCTTACTTGCAGTTAATAAAGCCTGCAAACGGTAGCTTTTATAAACGGTTGTGCTAAGTCCATAATAGCCATTTGTAAAACCGGCTCCATCCCCTAAATATTTCTTTTCAATTTTAGTATTGTAATTAAAAAGATTTCCGCGGGTAAGAAGCGAAAGCCATGGAGTAAGATGCGTTGTAAGATCAATGTTTGCTCTTAAATTATCTTCATTGCTATATTGATTATTCTGAAAGGTGGTCCAAAGAAACAAACCCACATTATAGGGATCATTAGCTCCTCTTATTCTGCCACCATTCACTTTATCCTGGTAATTGTTTATATAATAATTCCAATCGGTTGTATTAGCTCTGTAATAATTGAACCTGAAAATCGGATTATAATTACTTACCTGCCTGATAGGATTTTTATTGCTGGTTTGCGCATAGGTAATAGTCGCATCTATATCAAATATTTTTCCTATTTTTTGAGTGCCTCTTATTGAAAAATTATCGCGGTCAAATTTGGCACCATTAGGAATAATGCCGTCCGTTAGATTTTTTGAATAAGATGCTCTGAAAGAACTTCTATCCGTTGCTCCCTGTACCGCAACGTTATAATCCGTCTGGCTTCCTGTTTGAAAAAAATCTATTACTTTATATGGAGACCAGGGGCGCATACGTCCATCAAGGTCTTTTACCATGTGCCCATCCAGCTTTGGTCCGAAATCGTAAAAAGGGCCATTGTCAGGATCCACTACATCATTTCCGCTGGCATCTTTTGCAAAGGTTGATGATATGCCGCCTCCATATTCGTATTGAAGGTCTGGTACTGCATATACTTTATCCCACATTTGTGTAATATTGAAACTTACACCAAGGCCATTACCTGCTCTGCCCTTTTTTGTGGTAATCAATACAACGCCGTTTTGAGCGCCTGAGCCATAGAGAGCACTAGCGGCGGAACCCTTCAAAACTGAAACGGACTCTATATCATCTTCATTAATATTTTTTAAAACATTTCCGAAATCGGCATTATTATTATCCGCCCAGGTCTCAGGTCCGGTAACATCAGGCTTGATTAAAACGCCATCAATTACGAATAAGGGAGATTGATTGCCGCTTAATGAAGTATTTCCCCGTATGCGAATACGCGAACTGGAGCCTGCACCTCCTGTACCCTGGTCGATCCGCACTCCGGATAGTTTACCCTGTAAAGAATTTAATACATTAGGTGAAGGAGCCGTGGCTAACTCTTTCGCCCCAATTTGCTGGGAGGCATAAGGCAACTTGCTTGTATTTTGCCTTTGGCCAAATGCAGTTACTACTACTTCCGTTAATGCTGAATTTTTTGATTTAAGTGAAACGCTAACCACATCACTTCCGTTATACGGAATCTGTTGCGGTTCGTAGCCGACAGATGTAAAAATTAAGACAGGATTCGCAGAATTTGTATGAAGGCGAAAGTTGCCGTTGGCATCGGTGCCTACTGCCTGTTTTGTACCTTTTATCGATACGGTGGCAGAAGGGATTGGATTACCTGTAGCCTCATCGCGCAGTGTTCCGGTAATTGTTTTTTGTCCCTGTGCTAAACAGGTCAGGCTGAAAGATGTCAGCAACAAAAAGGCTAAAAATCGTATCATAAGCATTGTTTAAAAGATGATTAAAGGGTGATTATTTTTTTATGAAAATTAAAATCGGTTATATTTTATCATTGATGTTTGCTTAAAAATTTTCAAATTTTATTTGAGCAAAAAGAAAAAATTTAATACGCTGCCTTTCTGATAATGTCCATCTCATTTTCTGATATTATAGTTTTTTGAAGCCTGTTATTTATTATTATGACAAAACATTTTCTAATGATGCTGCACGAATTTTTCCTGAATCTTTTTCAAAATTTTCCATCACTAAAGCTGCCGCTCCTATCAGTTCAGCCATATATCCTATTGTTGAAATTTCTATCCCGGTATTATGAGAAAGCCTTGGTATCGAATATTCATTGATCGCTTGTTGTATAGGCGTCTTCAGCACTTTTCCTGCAAGGGATCCTCTGCCGCTAAGGATCACTATTTCAGGATTAAGTAAGTGAATAAGTATAGCTACCCCTCTGCCAATATTATATCCTGCTTCTGTAAATAATTCCACCGCAAAACGGTCACCTTCCTGGGCTGCATGCATGATAGATTCTATGGCCTGCTCAAGATGTTCAAAAGAGGAACTGTTTAATTTTGTTAACCGGCCGGACGACATTCCTTCTTTGGCCTTCTCTATAATGGTAAGTAAAGAGGTCTCTGTTTCGAGACAACCACTTTTTCCGCAACTGCATAATTTTCCATTATTAAACAAAGGAATATGGCTAAACTCTCCCGCAAAACCATCATGACCCCGGAAAAGTTCTCCATTGAGAATTAAGCCTAAGCCAATGCCCCAGCCAATATTCAATACCATCGCATTTTTCTTATCGATCGCCTCGCCAAAACGCAATTCAGTCAGGGCAACCAAACTTGAGTCATTATCAATGTAAACAGGAATTCCAATCTTGTCGGAGATGGTTTGTGAAATGCTTTTATTAGATGATTTGAGAAAAGTATAATTAATTCCTTTCTGTGCATTTACAAAGCCCGGCATGCCAATGCCTGCACCGGCTATTTTATTTATAGCAATCCCCGATGACTTAATGTTATTCTGAATTTTTTCGGTAAGTATGGAAAGAGAATTAGCATTTTGTGCCAGATTCAATTCAAACTTTTCAACTTCATTTACCGGGTTATTTTGCATATCCATTATGGCAATTCTTGTTACAAA
>JALZAJ010000086.1 GCA_030948465.1 Bacteroidota bacterium | reverse complement strand
GAGCGTATTTTTTATGTAAACTTTTTATAAAAAGCCCGGGTAGCAAGCTTGAGCATAGCCTTATCGCCATCAGTATCACCGTAACAATAAACCGCAGAATAATTTTTTAAATCGTATTCTTTAATGATGCGGTTAGCTTTTTCATTGTAGTTACAGTTTATACCTGCCAGCTTACCGGTAATTTTTCCATTAACGATCTCCAGTTGAGTTGCAATACACTTCAAATGATTTTGATCGCACCAGGCTTTAAGCCAGTTTGAAGCGGATGCGGAGACAACCACGATTTCATCTCCATTCTTTTTGTGTTCGTTAATTCTTTTTATGGCTTCGCTATTAATAAGTGAGGGCAATTTATTTTGTATAAATGAATTGCAAATTTTTGAAAATTCAACTTCAGAAAATCCTTTGAAAAATAAAGAAAGCATTTTTTCTTTTGCACACTGATGTGATACTAATTTTAATTTCATAGCGCTCAGCCACGGCGAAAGTAGTGCCAGGCCTGCATAAAAACGCAACCGGCCCTGATGAAATTTTATTAGTTCCAGCATCGTATCCTTAGTGGTAATCGTTCCGTCAAAATCAAAAAAAGCTATTTCAGGCAATTTTTTTTATTTAAAAATAGTAATATCCTTCATGTAAAGAATGATATAAAAGCTAATGATCCAGCATAAAATAGTTACCTGGATAAACCGGTCTTTAAACAGAATTTTCACCGGCGAACCGGAATCTTTATTTACGAAAATAATCTGGAGATAACGAAAAATGCCGGCAACTACAAACAGGCAGGTATAGTATAAACGATAGGTACCCAACCTCAGCATTACTTCGTCGGACATCGTGTACATGAAATACGCAACTATGGTAACGGCGCATATAAGAGCGAGCACTACATTTATAAATTCAAGATTATAGCCTGTGATGGCCGTTCTCATTTCATTCCCTGATTCCAGCTTTAAAAGCACATCATCCCTTCGCTTGGCGATTGCCAGGAAAAGCGCCAGCAAAAATATCATAATGGTGAGCCACTCGCTCAATCCAATCCTTGCAATGACAGCGCCTCCTTTAACTCTTAATACAAAACCAATCGCAATAATAATAATGTCGAGAATGGCTACCTTTTTCAGCCCGAAAGAATATCCGGCGTTTAGAAGAAAATAAATAGAAAGCACAAAGAAAAATTTATCCCGGATGAAGTAAGCCCAGGCTAATCCTGCGCATAGTAACAATATGGATAGCACGATGGCCAGGTTTTTATTAACTCTTCCTGATGCAATCACGCGTTTTGATTTAACGGGATGTTTTCTATCATCTTCGATATCCCTGCAGTCGTTGATAATATAGATACTGCTGGCTACCAGGCAAAAACAGGCGAAGCCTTCCAATATTTTTAAGAGAACCGACATATCAAAACCAAGGCCGCCAAAAAAAACCGGCACATACAGGAAGAGATTTTTTGCCCAGTCTTTTGGCCTCAGGAGAAGGATATAATTTTTCACGCGGCTGAGTTTTTAATGATAACAGGGCCGGTTGTACGCTCGTTTATTTCCTGCTCAATCAACCATAGCATCATCGGCATAAAAATTAAAATGATGGGTACCATAAAGAGTCTCGTTTGATAGGTTACCACACTTATATAGTGAACTAAAAACCATATCGGCACCATGAACAAAAACCATTTTTTTAAAAGGTGAGGGAATACGTTGAATTTATACAAAATTATAAATGGAATTACGCCAAATGTGCCAATCAGCTCAAAGTACGCCTTTACTGCAACCGCGCTAAATAAGTTGAGCCGGAGCATGTCAAATCCTGCTTTTGCTTTCCATACTTGCGGGGGTACGTAGCCGTAATACCACCGGAGCCCGAAAAAAATGGAGAGGAAAATAGCGTAAAGCGACAGGGTGATTACCCAAACCTTTGTTTCAGGAAAAATTATTTTTTTCAAATCATTTCTCTTCAAAGAAAAATTACTGAAGTTGGTTTCAGATATAAAATAAATCGCCGGAATAAGTAATGCAGTTTCCCGGTTGAATGCAGCTAAAGGAGTTATAAGAAAAAGCCAGTATTTGTTTCTATTAAAAACTATGATGTTGGCTGTAAGCAGGTAAAAGATAATATCAAGATAGGTGTTGAATGAGAGATCGGCTGCCGTTACTGCATTGCCAAGGGCAAGCGCCAGGAAATTTATTCCAAAAAAAATCAGCCATTTACTTTTTACAAAATAATTCCAAAGCCTCCAGGCGAGATAGAAAATGAACAGGTGCTCCGTGAACCTGAACAGGATAAAAATGATCATATATTTCATTACACCTTTTGTCTTCATCAGGTGTACAAACTCATCGGTTTCAGGATTAGTGCCGGAAGTATTTTCGATATTGAAATGTATTTTTTCTTCTATGGGATAAATTTTATCGATAGTATGATTATACAGCCACATAATTCCTTCAATGGTAAAAGGACATAATATCCTGTACTGCCATGGATTGTAAAATTCTGAGCGCCCATGAATCACGGCCTCGTGACGTTCGTATGTTTTTAGGCCATTGCTATAATAAAAATTTCTGTATACGGGATACATCGATAACAGGGCGAAACAAAAACTCATAAACAGCACGCTGCCTTTATCTTTTTTGGGCCACAAGCGTGTAGTGCGGGTAAACATACATCAGTCTTTTTTCTTGTTCTATTAGAGCAAATCCATTTTCTTTCAGTAATTCCAGCGCTTTCGTGATCGAAATTTCATTACCAATTTCTCCTGAAAAAATAAGGTCGTGTATTTTATTAAAGATAACAAAAGGGCTTGCGCCATTAATATCTTTCATTACTAATCTGCCGCCGGGCTTGATTTTTTTTGACAGGTCACTTAAAAATTTTTTTTGTTTTCTTTTGGGCACGTGGTGCAAAACATCCACTAAAAAAACAACATCCATATCTTCGAGTTCGTCCGGAAAATGTTCGCCGTCGTATAATTCAAATTTATACCGGTAGTGTCCAAATTTTTGAAAAAGAAGTTTGGCGTTTTTAATCAGCCGGGGTTTTATTTCAATCCCAAAAAAATAGGAAGGATTTGCAAATTCAGATAAAAGTAAAAGAAGCTGGCCACTGCCACAACCCACATCGCCGACTCGCTCTCCATGGCGCACTTTTTTTATCAGGCTTATGTAAGGGCATATCAAAGAACGATATTTAATTTTCAGGCTATCAAATAATCCGGCAGCAAAATGTTTTTCTTCCAAAAAACGCATTATTGCTTTATTATCCAGATTTTCGAATTTATCCATTTTTTAATTTGAGGGTCAAAATAACCACTATACATTCATAACTCCAAAACATGAATTTTACCGGAAATTCTAATCGCATATTTATCTGAGCATACAGATAAGGTTTAGTTAGGAAAAGTTGCGAAGATTTATTGAAGTACACAGGATGAAAAAGACTATCTCGGTTTTTCCGCTTGCACTCCCCTGAATGTTATTTTTACCGGTTGTATCATTCCATCGGCATCGAAATACATACGGTCAATACAGGTTACACGGTGATTTGCCTCCGTCTCGCCAAGCGGCCTGCGATGATACACAATAAACCAATCATCAGTTTTAGGATTGTGTATTAAGGAATGATGGCCGGCGCCGGTCGCAACAGAGGTATCCTGTTGCATAATTTTCCCCACCCGCCTAAAAGGACCAAATGGAGAGCCGGCAATCGCATAGGCGACAGAATAGTTGGGGCCGCCCCATCCGCCTTCGCTCCACATTAAATAATATTTTTTGTTGCGAATAAACATCATCGGGCCTTCTACATAATTTTCAGGTGTTATTTCTTTAAAAACCGTTCCATCTTTCAAAGGAATAAAACCGGTGAAATCATCTTTCAGTCTTGCAATATTGCAATGCTTCCATCCGCCGTAAATGATGTAGTATTTGCCATCGTTATCTTTAAAAACAAATTGATCAATTGGCTGAGCACCGTTATAAAATTTATCGATCAAAGGTTTGCCGAGATAATCTTTAAAAGGACCTTCCGGTTTGTCGGAAACCGCTACGCCGATGCCTCCGTATTCATGATCATTTTGTATATCGTTAGCACCAAACAGCAAAAAATATTTATGATCTTTTTCTATAATGGCCGGTGCCCAGACGGCTCTTCTTGCCCACTTCACATTTGAAGTATCCAATACTTTTTCATGCTTTGTCCAGTGAACCAGATCGGGAGAAGAAAATGCATCAAAAAAAACCTGCTCGTCATATTTTGCAGAATACGTTGGATAGATCCAATACATATCACCAAATACAGTTGCTTCAGGATCGGCGTACCATCCGGGAAAAACAGGATTTCCTGAGGTTGCTTTGTTTTGTTGCGCGGATAAGTCAAAACCTATCAACAATGCGTACCCGAAAATTATTAATTTCTTTATCATGCGCCCTTAATTTTTACAAACGTACATTGTTTAATTTCATTCTTTAATTCGCCATGTCAAATGGTTTTTGCATTTGCAAACCAGGAAGGCTTCAGCATTTTATCCTCATCTATTTTATCCCCAGAGTTCCATTTGCCATGCTAATATATTTTTTCAACAGCTCAATTTCTTTTTTATCATACGGGATAAAATTGCCATGATACAAATCATGCTGCCATACGGCAGGCACAGGATCTCCGGGCCTATGCCCCCACGGCAAGTCAGTTTGCGTTTTGCCATTTACCAAACCCCACAACATACAACCTACTTTTTCATCATAAAAAATTTCAAGGTTACTTAAGATGCCAGAGCCGCGTGGGCGGTTCATCCACTCGGTATTTATCAATGGCCTGTTGTGTTTTTTTAAGTCATTAATTTCTTTTACTAATTCTTCCTTAGTACCATAATTATGAAAGGTGATAACGTCTGAAGCAGCAAATACAATTTCATTAAGGCGGGAGTTATTGTTCCAGACATCAATGCTCAAAGGCTGCGATGGATTTACCCACCTGGCGGCTTCCACCACCCTTGTCAATAACGGTAATGTAGTTGAGCCGAGGCCTCCGTTTGTCGGTTCGTTATAGAGATCCCAAAGCAATATTCGCTGATCATCTTTAAAGCGTCCAATAACGGCTTTTACATACGCTTCGAGCCTTGGATACGTGGTAGTATCCACCACCATACTATGGCCCGGACTTGGCGACCATGCCCACGCATACCAGCCTTTTAAAGGCTCGGGCTGCTTTCCAATCTGCGGATCAGAATTAATTCCAAATGTGCAATCATCAAATAACGCGGGAACAAATTTTATGTGGTGCCTGTCGCAAATGCCGGCGAACGTATTAAGTGTTTTTAAAAAATAAGCGGAGTCATCAGCATATACCGCATATTGCAACACGGCGCGAAGCACATTCATACCGGTGGTTTCGGCAAGCGCCAGTTCTTTATCAATGGCAATTGCATCAAAGCTCGTTTTATCCCACATAGCAGTGTAATTAATGGCATAGGCCGGAATATAATTAAAGCCGCATAGCCACGGCTGTTTCTTGTACCAGTTCCAGGCTTTCTGATCGCTCCATCTTCTGGTTGAGTCCTGCGCCGGTACTTGTGTTGAAAAACTTATTAAAACAAAAAATAAAATGTAAACAAATACTTTTTTCATGCTATGATTTTTTCATGTTTTTAGAATAATTAAATAGGATATATAGTGTTTTAAAATCTAACAGGCTTTCTCATACTCCACGTCCCTCTCCGCCACGGCGGAGAGGGACGTGTCCGAATGGACTCCTTTGGAGGGGTGAGGTTTAGTGGTTTCTAAACCAAAGGATTCAATTCAGAATCTGCCAACGTGCCTACCTCTTTCGACATCAGCCATGTCCGGTGATCATTTTCCTGCCACTCGTTTTCCGGCTTTGTTATTTTTGCGCCATCGGCGATATATATAATGGTCATCACCTCTCTCATCTTATCAGAATAATTACCAGGCGCTTTGTGAATAGTGAATCCATAATGCCATGTGGCGTCACCGGCTTTCATTT
>JALZAJ010000067.1 GCA_030948465.1 Bacteroidota bacterium | reverse complement strand
TTAGATTAAATTTTAAATAAAAGTAGGGTATATTTTAAAGTAATTTCATGGAAGAACTAAACCGGCTTTTAATGTGGCAAGTGTATAAAAAAGGATTCAGAGCCTATCTGCAATTAGAGAAATCTCTTTCTGAAAACTCAGTGGAGGCCTATGCTCATGACATTGAAAAATTTACCCAATTTCTTTCCTTCGCCTATCCTGAAATAATTCCGGGAAAGGTAGAAATGAGCCATCTTGAAAAATATTTGAAATGGATTAGCGAATTAGGAATGACGCCCGCTTCGCAATCAAGAAATATTTCAGGCCTGAGGAGTTTTTATAAATATTGCCTTCAGGAACATATTTCTATTGCTGACCCAACAGCACTGCTGGAAACCCCTAAACTTCCAAAACATTTACCGGATGTATTAAGCTTTGCAGAAATAGAAAATATAAGTAACAGCATCGATCTAAGCACGCCGGAAGGATCCAGGAATAAAGCGATCATTGAAACTTTATACAGTTGCGGCCTGCGTGTAAGTGAGCTGGTAAATTTAAGGCTGTCGTGCCTTTACTTTGACGCAGGCTACATACGAATTGTGGGAAAGGGAGATAAAGAAAGGTTGGTGCCAATAGGGCGGCCAGCTATCAAATGCATCAATCTTTATCGTGAAAATATTCGTGTACACGTTCCGGTTATAGCGGGTAATGAAGATGTGGTTTTCCTGAACAGGCGGGGAAGAAAACTTTCCAGGGTGATGATCTTTATGATTATCAAAGACCTTGCAAAGCGGGCCGGTATTTCAAAAAATATTTCCCCGCATACTTTTCGTCATTCATTTGCAACGCATCTTGTAGAAGGAGGAGCCGACCTGCGGGCAGTTCAGGAAATGCTGGGACATGAAAGCATCACGACGACGGAAATATACACGCACCTGGACCGGGAATATCTAAGGGATGTTTTGCACCAGTATCATCCGGCGTTTCAATAGGTGCGCCGGCAATGATATAGGCCACAAAATAAGGCTGGTTTAGTTTTTTTAGCAAGAGCCAATTAATAATACGGTCAGAAGCATTATCACAAGGCTATTTAATAGTTCATAAAGGCCAAAAAACGGATAAAATCGACATAATAAAATATTGATAAAACGACAAAAGTTAAATCAGGCAAATTGATTAAGAAATTTGAATCAACCTTGGTGGTTTCTGCTTTGCTTCTTCCCTTTTAGGGATAAGAAGATGTAACAATCCATTGTCGTACTTTGCCTTGATTTTGTCGATATCCATCAAGTCCTTTTGCAGCGTGAAAGTTCTTTGGAAAGATTGATAACTGAATTCCTTACGGGAATATTTTTCATCTTCCCCTTCTTCTTTTTGATTGCTTCTTTCAGAGCTAATCGTCAAAGTGTTCCCATCAAGTTCAACCTTAAAATCTTTTTTAGTCATACCCGCAGCAGCTATTTCAACTTCGTAATTTTCTGCGGTTTCCTTAATGTTAACCGCAGGAATTGCAGTGTTGGTGTCGGAGAAATTTGAAATGCTCCAATCGCGGTTGAAGAAGTCATCAAAAAGTGTCGGTAATGGATTTAGCTAACCACCATTTCTTTTTACGAGTGTCATAAGTACCTCCTTTTAAAATGGTTAAACAATTAATTTCAAATGTGTCTCATCAACTCGTATGCCACCGCATTCTTATAGATAAAAAAGTGAAGAAAGTATAGAGTGTTTGAAGAAATGACATTCGAAAAAGTAAAAATTTCAGCTATTATTTTAATAAAACAGCTAATAAAAAATTTGCTCAGGAACCTTATCGGAAAGCTGCGAATATGCTTATGAAAAGTAGATTTAAGTATTTAGGTAAAGGGCAACTTTTCTTTCCGGTACGGTAAATGGATAACGATGGTGCATCTTCAATTCGTAACTCATCTTTTGTTCCTACCTTTCCCTAAGAAATCCGGTTAATATTCCGGCGAAGTATATGACAAATAATTATCCCGGGGAACAATGGAAAAAGGTCACGTTCGACTTTGAATTCACCAATGATTTCCGCATTGAAATATCCAATTTTGGACGGCTGCGAACTTTCAATATTGTTTCGCAGGGTAATATTATTGAAGGCTCGATGATCAACGGCTACCGTATTATACGACTAAAACTTTACACGCCAAGAGATGAAAAAATTCAAAAACGGTTTGACTATCTGCAAAAACAAAGTGTAAGCCTGGCCCGGAAATTAAAATCTGAAAAAACTAATAATGAAAGTAAAGAGACGATCGCCGAAACAACAAAATTGCTTAATAGTTTTAAGAAGAACCTGAGTAAAAAATTCCAGGATGACTTAAAGGCACGAACCATTAATTATCATTCGCTTATTCACCGCCTTGTGGCAAATTATTTTCTAAAAAAACCATTAGCAGGTCAGACTATAGTTGCTCATCTCGATCACGACAAGTTAAATAACCGGGCAACCAATTTGAAATGGATGACACCGCAAGAGAACTATGAACATCAAAAAAGCAGTCCTTATGTTATAAAAGAAAAACAGGAAAGACGCACCCGGCAAAAAGAAAATTCGGGGCCGATAAAGCTTACCGTAACAAAGGTGATGCTGCTAAAGAAATTGCTAAACCAGGGCAGGCCTATGAAGCAACTTGTAAGACAATTTAAGGTTACTGACACGCAGATTTATAGAATAAAACGCGGTGAAAACTGGGCAGATATTGAAGCGGCTAAATAAAGAACCATTTCTTCATTTTGAAATAACGGTTCTCAATTTTACAATTTTATTTTAGACTTCTTCCTTTATCTTTTTCCAATATAGACCGAAGAGATTTATCCAAATAAGACACAACTTATTTCACATTAAAGTTTATGGTGATCAATGTGGAATCTCCATGATGGTTGCAATTACCATTTTGCCTTTTTCCTTCTGTTACGGCAAGTATCACCTGGTCAGTGCTTGCGAGCTTGCTATCTCCTGAAGAAATGTAATTGTACACTGCATTAAATGTTCCCGAAGTATTGGTGATCGCACTGGTTGAAAAATGGCTTGCCTGCTTAGTGATTGTTGCCACATCATCCTGATCTCCATATTTCGCAAGATCAAGCTGGTATAGACTTCCATAAGCAACCGTAGTGTCAATTGTAACCTGTTTGGAACTGTGAACATGATCTTTATTACAGGCCTGTAAAGAAATTAAAATTAATAGAAGAGGTAATGCTGCAGGAAAAATTTTTTTCATAATCATTTAAATTTTAGAAGGTGAAGATTCTTCTATAAGAGGTTTGCGGGTTACTAATGGTTGGGCAGGTTTAAAAAAAATTACTACTGAATTAAATAATGCCATGCTTTTTCAATCCTAATTAAATCCGTAGATAAATTATTCAAGACCTTTTAGATCTTTATAAGAACATATTTCAGTAGATCCTTATCCGCTTTCTTAGAGAGGAAACCTGTTGAAGGACGTTACCGCTATCTTGCAGAGGTTTTTTTCTATTTAGCATAATAACAACTGCAACACAAAAGGGACAACTCTATTTTTGACAATATTCTGACAACAAAATTTTTAAAATGAAAAAGCCGGCGATTGTTCTATTCCACATTGGTTACTGGATGATGTATTTATTTTTGGTAGTATTAATCTTTAAGGCTTTTAACAGCACTAAAGATGTTGTAGCGGCAAAAGATTTGGGACTTATTTTGTATTATTCTCCTTTTGGCTTTGGAGCTTTTATTCCCGCGTTATTGGGCTTTTATACTTTTTATTTATTTCTGTTTAAAAGATTTTTAACCACAAAAAAAATATTCCAATTATTTGCAGCAGCGTTAGTTGTCTGTTTAGCCAGCTCGATCCTCACGCAGCTTATTATGTATAAAGTATTCCATGGCAAACGGGTCAATTGGTCCGTGGATACCTGCGTGTACATGGGATTATTTATTGCGTTTATCTCGATGGTACATGGCGCAATTGGATTGGGTATGAAAGGATTTATTACGTGGTATAACGATATTAAAATTAAAGCCGAGTTGAATAGAAAGAACTATGAGATGGAACTGGCACTTGTAAAGTCTCAAATCAATCCACATTTCTTATTTAATACGATTAATAATATTGATGTGTTGATTACAAAAGATGCGACAAGAGCATCCGAATATTTAAATAAGCTTTCGGATATTATGCGGTTTATGCTGTATGAAACCAAGCCATCAAAAATTCCGTTAAGCAAAGAGCTCGCCTATATTGAGAAATTTATCGAGCTGCAAAAAATAAGAACGGCAAACGAGCACTATATTAATTATACGGTTAAAGGCGATACAAAAAGTTTGATGATACCGCCAATGC
>JALZAJ010000040.1 GCA_030948465.1 Bacteroidota bacterium | reverse complement strand
CAAATAAAGTTTATTGATAATGAGTTAAAAAGATGTTGGGGCTCTCATCTGTATTCCTTTAATGGGCTATAGTTTCGGCCATCACTGCTACTCCGGCACAAAACCCACACCCGCACCTTCACCGTGGTATCCGTTCTGTCCGGCAGCCCTTCATCAAAGTAACTATGGTCATCGTAAATAACACTCCGCGAACTCTCAAGCGTCCTTTTTAATTCAATTGTAATTTGCAAAACGTTCTCAACTCTCAATTCTCAATTTTCAATTTTCAATTTTCAATTTCCATTCCTTGGTCATCTCAAATAACACCCCGCGAACTTTCAGGGGCTTTCAATTTTCAACTTTCAATTTTCAATTTTCAATTTCCATTCCCTACCTTAGTTTTTACCAATCAACAATTTATGGCTTTAAGCAGAATATGGGCAGCGTTTATTATAATTGCTATCACAGTAGCCGGCATCAAATGCTTCTTCCTGGGCGATTCACAAATTTTTGCCTTGATGGTAACCGGCAAAGCAGCGGATCCTGCTAATCCGCTTAAGCTTGATGGTATCATCGAAACCTGCTGGGTGGCTGTTGATATTTGCCTGAAGCTTATCGGAATCCTTGCTTTGTTTATTGGTTTTATGAACATCGCTGAAAAGGCAGGCGGCATAAGGCTTTTAAGCCGCATTGTAGGGCCATTTTTTTCCAAGCTCTTTCCTGAAATCCCAAAGGGACATCCGTCTATGGGACACATGATCATGAATTTTTCTGCCAACCTGCTGGGTTTGGATAATGCCGCCACGCCATTTGGATTGAAGGCGATGGAAAGCCTGCAGGAATTAAATCCCGATAAAGACGTCGCTTCCAATTCGCAGATCATGTTTCTTTGTTTGCATGCTGCCGGGCTCAATTTAATTCCTGTGAGTGTAATTGCGGTAAGGGCTGCACAAAATGCTTCTGACCCCACTGATGTTTTTTTGCCTTGCATGATTGTAACCTTTGCGGGTACGATGGCTGCCATGATCATCGTTTCTTTTAAGCAAAAGATCAACCTGTTTCAACCCGTAATAATTGCCTGGGTACTTGCGGTGTCTGCAATCATTGCGGCGTTAGTTTTTTATGTAACGGGACTGAATGCGGCGGGCATCCAATTATTTTCGGGGCAGCTCAGCAATGGATTGATATTACTGGTTTTCCTGCTCATTGTTTTAGGCGGCTTGTATAAGAAAATAGATCTTTTTGCTGCCTTTGTGGATGGCGCAAAAAACGGATTTGAAACAGCGATCCGCATCATACCTTATATACTTGGGATACTCGTAGCCGTTAGCATGCTAAGGACCAGCGGAGCTTTTGACGCGATTATCACCGGCATGAAAAATTTCTTTGCCATGCTTGGTGCCGATACCCGTTTTGTGGATGGCCTTCCAACTGCTTTGATACGGCCGCTGAGCGGAGGTGCGGCGAGGGGAATGATGGTGAGCACGATGACAACGTATGGCCCTGATTCTTTTGCCAGTAAACTTTCCGGAATTTTCCAGGGAGCTGCAGATACTACCTTTTATGTTGTCGCTGTTTATTTTGGATCAGTGAGTATAAAAAATACGCGATACTCAATTGGAGCGATGCTGTTAGCAGATCTTGTGGGAATTATTACCGCCATATTTTTAGCTTACTTATTTTTCGGAAATAGTTTGTAGTGTTAAGTTAATAAGGATAAAAAATTGCCTGCAACCCTGATTATCGCTCAGAGGCTGAAAGCAGTATTCATTTGGCAGGCAGCGAATCTGCTTCAACGTTCATCATCAAATCATCTTTTGGATTGGCATGTCTTTCTTCATCATCCATTTCCTTTGACGGTTGAAATATAGGTACCATTTTCTTTGCATCGTAAATGGCCCTGTTGTATTTATTTCCAAGAACAATTATGGTAACGGAGTCTTCGATCATCCTTATAAAAACGGTGTTGTTGCCATGCCACCATCCATTGTGGTAGATTATTTTTTTTCCATCCGGATATACATTCATGCGCCAGCCATAGCCATAATTTCTTATGCCTGGTTTTTCGTTGCTGTAAGGCGTGAATGCCTCTTGCAATGTATTTTTTGTAAAAAGCTGGTTGGTATATAATGCCTGGTCCCATTTTAAAAGATCCTCCGGGGTGCTGTATATATTTTTATCACCAAACCCGGTGTCTAAATAAGTAAGGCCTTGCTGTCTTCCCCTCCAATCGTAGGATGGCATTGCGTTTGCGCTATCTGCCAACGTGAATACATACGTGTCGTTCATTTGCAAAGGTGTAAAAAAATATTCCTGCAAAAAATGTGCGTAGCTTTTACCCGAAGCCTTTTCAATTATTAATCCTAATAAGGCATAATTGGTATTACAATATTCAAAATGAGTACCCGGTAAGTTTGTAATAGGTGGCTTAAATTTAACCAGGTAATTCAGCATGTCCTCATTCGAGCAATACTGCTTTGGATTCCATCCAAGCTTTTGCATAAAATAAATATAGTTTGGTAGCCCGCTTCGATGGCTCAATAATAATTTTAAAGTGACATGATCATAAGGGAACTCCGGCAAATATTTCCTTACATCATCAGTAAGATTAAGTTTCCCAAGTTCAGCAAGTTTCAAAACAGCCATAGCGGTAAATGTTTTTGAAACCGATGCCAAATGGAAAGCGCTGTGAGACGTAAGAGAATCTTTTTTTTGCAGGTTAAAATATCCATGATAATCTTCAAAAATTATCCTGCCTTTTTTAGCTACTAATATGGCTCCGTTAAATCCTCTTGCAAGAAAATCTTTATGATAAAATGCATTTACTTCGTTATAATATTTATCAAAATCTGCTTTGGGAATGTTGCCTGGCTGGGGCATAACGTAAATAGCCGTGTCTTTATTTGCCGTATTGGCTTTACTGGCTGAGCCTGAATTGCAGCCGGTAAAAGATAGATAAAAAACAAAAAGAATAAAGCAAAGTTTGCAAAAATTCATAGGAAATAATTCATAGATTAAGGGACTATATTTGCAATATTACATTACAAAATCTATATGGCGGAGAAAAAAATAACGAGTTATCCAAAGGAAAAAATTAAAATTCTTTTTCTTGAAAACATCAGCAAAGCAGCCGCTGCAAAATTTACGGAAGCAGGTTATTCTTCCGTAAAGCAGGTCTCAGGCGCGTTAAGTGAAACAGATCTGATAAAAGAAATTAAAGATGTTCATCTGTTAGGCATTCGCTCCAAATCAAAGATTACAGAAGAAGTACTGAAGCATGCTGAAAAATTACAGGCGATTGGTTGTTTTTGTATTGGCGTAAACCAGGTAAATCTTTCTGCGGCCACTAAAAAGGGAATAACCGTTTTTAACGCACCTTATTCTAATACCCGCTCGGTGGCAGAATTGGTGATTGCTTCTTCCATAATGCTGATAAGAAAAATACCAGACAAAAACAAGGCGGCGCATGAAGGGATATGGCTTAAAGATTCTACCGGTAGTCACGAGCTTCGCGGTAAAACTTTGGGAATAGTAGGGTATGGGAATATAGGCTCACAGGTAAGCGTGCTCGCAGAAGCGCTCGGAATGAAAGTGGTCTTTTATGACACCGAAACTAAAATGCCTCTGGGCAATGCCGAAGATAAACTTTCTTTAAAGGAAATGCTACGCCATGCTGATGTAGTTACCCTGCATGTGCCGGATGTGCCCACCACCAGAAACCTGGTAAACAAAACAACTTTAAAATATTTTAAGCCGGGCGCTATGCTTATCAATTATGCGAGAGGCCAGGTAGTAGATATTCCGGCATTAAAAAATGCCTTGCTTAATAATGAGCTTGGCGGCGCGGCTATTGACGTTTTTCCTTCTGAGCCGCAGAAAAATGGCGATCCTTTCGAAAGCCCGTTGCAGGGAGTGAGTAATGTGATTTTAACGCCGCATATAGGAGGTTCCACAGAAGAAGCACAGCAAAATATAGGAGAGGATGTAAGTAATAAACTTTTTAATTTTCTTGAAAAAGGAATTACTATCGGTTCTCACACCATACCAGCTTTAAGCCTGCCACCACAGGAAGGCACGCACCGCATTCTGCATGTGCATAATAATGTTCCCGGCGTTTTATCCGAAATAAATACGCAGCTCTCCCAGCATAAAATAAATATACTGGGCCAGTACTTGAAAACCAATGACGACATTGGATATGTGGTGCTGGATGTAAACAAAAATTTATCAGGAAGCGCATTGGAATTATTAAAAAAAGTGAAAGAAACGATTAAGGTGAGAATGTTGTATTAGAGGGAATGTACAAGGTACGATGTTTGATGTACGATGTATGAAGGTTTTACACAGGCATTACTTTTCACTTCGTAATCGTATATCACACATTGTAAATCACACATTGTATTGCATCATGAAAATAATTATAGTTGGCGGCGGTTTTGGCGGTTTAAAACTTGCAAGAAAATTCACTGGTAAAAAGGGAATTGATGTTACACTGATTGATCGTTTTAATTTTCATCAGTTTCAACCTTTATTTTACCAGGTAGCAACAGCAGGGCTCGATGCCAGTGATATTTCTTTTCCATTACGGAAAGCTTTTCACAAAGAAAATAATATTCATTTCAGAATGGCTACAGTCACTTCGATAGATGTGACTAATAAAAAAGTAATTACGGACGAGGAAGAATATTCTTTTGATAAACTGGTGCTTGCCACCGGAGCCGACACTAATTTTTTTGGCAATCAGCAATTGATCGATCATACGTTTCCGATGAAAAGCACGGTGGAAGCGTTGCAGATCAAATACCGGCTTCTCCGGAATATGGAAGAAGCTTTGTATGCAAAAAATGAAGCGGATCTCAAAGAACGACTAACGATAGTAGTTGTTGGAGGTGGCCCAACGGGAGTTGAAATGAGTGGCGCCATTGCAGACATGCGAAGGTTCGTTCTTCCCAAGGATTACCCGGAACTTGACTTCAACAAAATGCAAATTTATTTAATTGAAGGGAGCCCTGAAACGCTGTCAACTATGTCAGAAAAATCAAGCCGCGAATCGCTGGAATATTTAAAAAAACTGGGCGTAATTGTAAAGACGGAAACTATGGTAAAAGACTATGATGGAAAAACCGTCACCATGCAAAATGGCGAAAGCATTGATTCCTGCCTGGTGATATGGGCGGCCGGAATTAAGGGTAATATTCCAGCCGGGATAAATAAAGATCTGATAGTAAAAGGTAACCGGATAAAAGTTGACAGGTACAACAGAGTGACGGGCCTGGAAGATATTTATGCGATAGGTGATGTAGCCTATATGGAAACGGAAAAATATCCGCATGGCCATCCGCAAGTGGCTTCTGTAGCCATTGCGCAAGGAGAATGGTTAGGTAAAAATCTTCTTGAAACTCTTAAGAAAGATCCGATATTGAAAGAATTTGAATATCATGATAAAGGATCTATGGCAACTGTTGGCCGTAACCTTGCCGTGGTAGATATTCCCAAACCAAAATTGCATTTCAAAGGATTTTTTGCGTGGCTAATATGGATGGGGCTTCACTTGTTTTTATTGTTGGGAATTAAAAACAGGTTATCCGTTTTTAGCAACTGGATCTATAATTATATTACGTACGATCAAAACCTGCGCCTGATATTTCGTCCTTTTTACAGGCCCAAAATCTAATGATATGGAATCACACTTTTTAAACGCAGCATGGAACAATCTTATAATAGCGAATTACCCGGTATCACCGGAGTTGCTTACGCCTTATGTTCCTGATAAGACCGAACTTGATTTTTTCGATGGAAAAACGTATGTAAGCCTCGTAGGATTTATGTTCTTAAATACAAAAATGCTTGGACTGAGCATTCCTTATCATATTAATTTCGAAGAAGTGAATCTGCGGTTTTATTTAAAGCATAATAACAAAGGAAACTGGATGCGGGGCGTTGCCTTTATTAAAGAAATTGTTCCTAAACCTGCCATAGCCATCATCGCAAATAATTTCTATGGGGAAAAATATGTTTCGCTAAAAATGAAACATCACTTCCGCGAAACAGTCGATTCTTTGCAAACCGGCTACGAATGGCAGTTTAAAAAGAAATGGAATAAAATAAGCGCTGTTTCAAAAAAAACCTCTTCTCCAATGCGGATTGGCAGCGAAGAAGAATTTATAGCCGAGCATTATTGGGGCTATACAAAAGTTACCGGGGATAAAACGTACGCTTACGAAGTAAAACATCCCCGGTGGGAAATTTTTCACGTAACAGACCATACGATTGACTGTGATTTTAGCAACCTGTACGGCAAAGAATTTTCTTTTTTGAAAGATAGAAAGCCTTCCTCAATTTTTATGGCAAAAGGATCTGAAGTAAAGATCTATCATAAAAGAACGTTACAATAGATTAAATTCCTGCAATATTTTTTTTGCTCTTGATTTGAATGCTGGTGTCTGTTGCATTATTTGATCTTCAATCAGCAATTTGATCTCAGGAATTATTTCCGGGTATTTTTTTGCCAGCCTGCCAAGCACCGTCAATGAAAAGGCTTTAATGGCAACCGCTTCAGAAGCTGATGAAACATAGTCAAAACAGCGCTCCATTACAGCCCCCTCCTGGCCTGCAGGAATATCTACATATTGCAGTAATCTTACCGTATTTCTTTTTATTGAATCATGAAGGTCCGGTTTCCAAAGATTACTGATAAGCCTTTCAAAATTACTTTGTATTAATGACGGATGTGCTATTACGCAAAAACTTAATGGCCACGCCGAACGTTGAGTTACACGATACCCGCCGTTCAAAAAAAGTTCAAATAACTGGTCAAATTTTTTTTTATCACTTCCTACCCAGGAAATAATTTTATTGCAATTTTCTTTTGAATGTTCCCTTAATATCATTTCACGTAGATCCATCAAAAGTGTATTGTATCCGTTTAGCCGGAATACTCATCTAATAGTTTGCGCATAGTGAGCATCTCCGTCTTGTTTACAATAATATGATTCATTTGCTCATTCATCTCTCCGTTATTATATTCCATTTTACAGTCTTTTAAAATGCTTGCAGAACTATGAAACTCAGTCGCGCCGGTACTTTCAGCAAGTGAAATAATATTTTGTGCGTTAACTCCGGAGCCGGGCATAATAATAATTCTTTCATCCGCCTCAGTAATAAGTTCCCTGATCAATTCTTTTCCATCAGCAGCCTTTGGCTTCAGCCCGGAAGTTAAAATTCTTTCGCATCCGATGTCTATAATTTCTTTTAGCGACTGAACCGGCTCTTTAACCCGGTCAAATGCACGATGAAAAGTTACACCTAACGGGTAGGCATAGTTGATAAGTTTTTCACACCGTTCTTTGTCAACTTTTCCGGAAGGCGTAAGCATTCCTATAACCACTCCATCGCATTTTAATTGTTTACAGATTTCAATGTCATGCCTCATTATTTGGTATTCCTCAGCGCTATAAATAAAATCGCCGCCGCGTGGCCGGATCATTACATACAATTCTATTTGAAGTGTGTTTCTTGCTGCTTCTATAAAGCCATAAGATGGTGTGGTACCGCCTTCTGCAGGATTGCCGCATAGTTCAATTCTGTTAGCTCCTGCTTCCGCGGCGATGATGCAGCTTTCAATATTAAAACCGATTATTTCAAGTTTCATAACTTTTGTTTAGTCGCTTCATTAGAAGGCAACTGCTGATGCGGCACCGGCATTATTTTCTACAGCATTAAAAATTTTTGAAGTGAATAAACACACTTTTCGTTTTTAAGGGTTTGGTCCTTCAAATACATATTTGGAAGGAATGATCCTTTCTTCTCCATTACTTTTCACAGAAAAAACAAATCCTTTTTGAACAGAATATGCGCCATACTGTCCCTTTTTATTTAGTGCCAGAAAACCTAC
>JALZAJ010000017.1 GCA_030948465.1 Bacteroidota bacterium | reverse complement strand
GGGTCATTGGTCACTGGGTCATTGATTGTAATCGTTTTCCGATTGAGTCAAATTGGGTGACCACGTTAGTGACCAATGACCTATTGACTTAATGACCCATTGATTACTTCGCACTCACCGGAGGCTTCCCACCTTCAGGCACAAATATCAACGCATCAGAATTGAGGCAATAACGCTCACCCGTAGGTGCAGGTCCATCGTCAAATAGATGGCCTAAGTGCGAACCTGATTTTGAATCAACTACTTCCCACCGAACCATGCCACCACTTTCATCTTTTACCAGTTTTACTGCATCCTTACTTATTGGTGCATAGAAACTAGGCCATCCTGTACCCGAATCAAATTTCGTTTCTGAACTAAAAACCGGTTGGAGAGAAGCGGCAGAATAGTAAGTTCCTTTTTTATAAAAATGATTCAGCTTTCCGGTGAAAGCCCTTTCAGTGCCTTGCTGCCGAAGAATGTAATACTGGGCCGGAGTCAATCTTTGTTTCCATTCCCCGTCAGTGTATTTTATTGGGAAGCTCACATTTTTGGATACTTTTTCAGGCTCGGGGTACTTTGAATTATTAGTCTGGGATTGGGTGCAGTTTGCCAGCAACAGGGAAAATATGACACCTGGTAAATAAAGTATTCGTTTCATTTCGATTTTTTTAATCAGATACGAAACAAAATTAAAAAACGGTTTCATAAAAACTGTTAAGATTAACAGGAAAGTCACTCTTAAACCCTCCGCTATCTCCCGCTGTTTGGCTGCTTTATCAGCTTGAACACTTTTAAATTTTTCAGCCCTTCTATTTTCATAAAATATATTCCGGGAAGAAACTGAGATAAAGAAATCACCGTTTTCTGTGATTGCAATTTTTGATCTACAAAAAGTTTCCCTGCCGCGTCATACAATTTTATTGTTTTTCCTATTAAGTCTGTTGAATTTTGACTTTGAATAACCACTGTATTAGTAAACGGATTTGGGTAAATTTTAATATCCGGAGTATTCTCTGTTGAATCTATAGGCAATGGCCCACCCTGCGCCAGCGAACTGTCGCAAACATTAGCACGGAGAATTGAATTTCTTGAATTTCCTAAAGCAAACTGGCTTCTCATTTCAATTTTCTGTCCCTTAGTAAAAAGGTTCATACAGGCATCGTCGGTAAAATCCATATAATTCATATACATGTCGCCAAAGGCATTAACTGAACACAATGAAGTGTGCGGGAACGACGGGCAATAGCTGTTATTTGTTTCCTGGGGCGGCGTGTCGAATATATCATCATCTCCGCAGGAACCGTCGCCCCATAAATGTTTTAAGCCAAGCCAGTGACCGATTTCATGGGTTGACGTACGGCCTTTATTAAATTCAGCATTAAGATTACCAGTCGTACCAAAAACATTATATTGAATTACAACGCCATCTCTTTCAGGCGGGCCGCCAGGAAAAACCGCATACCCCAACGTGCGTCCGAAAAGATTGCAAACCCATATATTCAGGTATTTTTTTGAATTCCAGGCATCATCACCTCCCTTGGATGAGAACTTCATTTCATCATCGGAAAGCCAGAATTGGGTTTTGGTATATTTTCTTACTATGCCAGGAGTATATCGTCCATTAGGATCCACTTTCGCGAGGCAAAAAACAATACGGGTATCCGCGGCAACAATGGTAAATGGAAAGGGGGTTTTTTCCGCATCTTCATTAAGCCTTCTGTAATCTTTATTTAATGCATCTATTTGCGATTGCACCTGGGCGTCGGTTATGTTTTGCCCGGAGTTATTATACAATACGTGAACTATAATGGGAACAACAATCACTTCATTGGCAAGCGTGTCCCTTCCGCCGGATGCAATAACCGGAGTAGAAAGTTTTTGAGTAAAAGCACTTTTATTACTCTTTATATACTCATCGGTAGCGCAGCGTTGCGCATGCGCATAAAATGAAAGGCTTGTTGCAAGCAGTGTAAAATATATTTTCATGTATCCCCGGTTTTTGTATTCACGTTTGTTGAAAATGAATAATGAACGGGATTACATAGGAAGATTATTTCTTAATAATACATGGGATGAATGGAGAGGATAAGCTTTTATAAACCTTGTAAGAATAGAGCAAAAACATAGTATCGATGCCGGCAACAATGGTTCAGAGCACAAATAAAGTTATAATTAAGCAAACATCAAAATTAGTTTCCATAAAAATTATAAATGAGTTAACAAGCATACGAACACCGTTTGCTACTTTTA
>JALZAJ010000100.1 GCA_030948465.1 Bacteroidota bacterium | reverse complement strand
TTTTTTTGTTCAATCATTATTTTCTTTTAGTAAGCTATTGGCAAAAGTATGGGCATCCTGCTGCAGGGCATTAGTTCGTGTCTGGTTTCTTCCTTTATAGCGTATCGTATCTTCCATATAATTGTTTAATGTGGTAACCAGTAACTCTTTTCCTTCTTTGTTAAGCGTTACGCCGTTTGTGATCTCATCAATATGAGCTTTGTTAACTTTCTTTGCGGCAAACAAACGGAACACCGGCGTTTCAACAAAGATCCTGTAGGGTTCAATAAAATCAAAGACCATGCTTTTTTGATTATAATCGTCGCGGTGCAAAAAGCCGACATAAGGATCAAGGCCAGCGATCATTAAACTTTTCTCTATTCTTGAATATAATACGCCGAACCCATAGTTGATGAAGGCATTGAACGAATCTTTAGCCGGCCTCATACTTCTTCCATCAAATTGATATTGCTCAGGCAAAACATAATTGATCGTTTCAAAATACAACCGTCCGCAAGTTCCTTCCAATCCTCTGACCGTATCTCCTATCTCATCAATTTTATCAGCCTTCAAATTACTTAATGACACTACGAGATTTTCAATTTTAGAAATTTTATAATTCAGATATTCTTCCATCTGCGCCCGGTGTTTCTTCAGATCTTTAATAAATTCAAGCTGGTTTTGCATCTTTACCATGATCCACTCTTTTGTAAATAAAACCGCTTCTTTGCCAAGGCTTGCTTCCAACTGACGTTTTCTTATCCTGGTTGTGCTGCCCAATTTACTGTGCCATATTCTGCCAATGGGATGGCCATCCGCCTGGGTAAAAATAATGTCAATATTATTCGTAAGTGCCAGCCTTACTGCATCTGTACTTAAGGCTGCAGATGTTGACATAATGATAGATGATATTTTATGCGCTGCAATGTGTTGCTTTGCCGGCTCTGCATCTTTCACCGGTATTCGTATTTCAAACATGTCGTCTTTTACGTGCAGGTAAGTGCCATACGTGTTGAGATAAATTTGCATGGAAGTAAGATAATTTATTTTTTCTTTTCTCAAAAGGCACGGGCTGTTAACAGGCGTTTGAAAATTCGTCAGCTACCGGCTGATGAGTTGCATTATTATTTTATGGAAGTTCAATTCATATTTTTTTTACTTACCTCAATCGATTTTTATTCCCGGGACCGGCTACCGGCTATTCGGCTCCTACTATGGTTCCAAAGCCTCTTGCCACCGACTTGCCCAATCCTATCGCTTCAGGCAAGATAGTATTCGCAACAAATCCGGCTTCAAAAGCAATCATCGTATTATTTTTAAATTGCGTCTCCCGCTGCCCGGTAATTTTCAGATTCACCATGATCATTCCTTCCACCTGGTAATTCATTCCTTTAAAGAAACTCAGTAGATTACCTGTTAAGATCGCCTTAAGATGTTTCGCTTTCCGGGCTTCGTCTTCATGCACCCAGGTTGCATAGTTCTGCTGGTTTAGCGCCATCCAAAGTGTTTGAAACTTATAAGCATGCAGATCATCGGATAAGCCAATATTGATCAGGCTGCTTTCAATATTTTTTTGCAATACGGGAAATCTTTCGCCCCCTATTTCCAACTCTTTTATTTTTAAGAACAAGCCAATCAGCAGTTCAGCGCCTTCATTAAGGCCTACCAATGTGGGTACGCCCTGCAACACTTTGTATTGCACTAACGGGTACTTATAAGCGCTTTCTCCCGATTCCAGGTGGTTGTGCAAAAGTGGCGAGTGCTCCCGGAACAATGTTCCGAAATATCCCCGCAGCTTATGTGCATCACGGGTAGCGAGCTGTATCTCGGGGAAGCGGATAATGGTGAGGTGCGTGGGGTGTGGCATGGCTGAAAATAACTTAGGCTAATATTTATTTTTAAAGATGAAAGAAAGAGGAATAAAATACTTTTAACAAAATTAACCTCTCTTATAAAAAGAAAGCCCTGCCCTGTTAATATGTTCCCTCAGATGTGCATTTACGATGGCATGATAATTTACAAGATCAAATTTATAAGGCATTGGCGTTTCTTCATTGAGAACATAACTAATATTGCTGACTATTGAGTGATCAATTGCGGAGCCCTTTAATGCAATATCAATGTCGCTGCCGTTTTTATAATTACCCTTGGCCCGGCTGCCAAAAATAAAAGCTTCTTCCACC
>JALZAJ010000008.1 GCA_030948465.1 Bacteroidota bacterium | reverse complement strand
GCATTGGGATAGGCTGATGTGTAGCAACTGGCAATTTCACTAAGCTCTTCAATATGTGGCCGCATTTCCCTGGCGCCAAGGGCACAGTTTAATCCTATACTTAATGGATTTGCATGAGCAACAGATATATAAAACGCCTCAAGAGTTTGCCCGCTTAGCGTGCGGCCGCTTGCATCGGTAATTGTTCCGCTGATCATTATAGGAAGCTCTTGCTTTTTAGTATCTCTAAAATATTTTTTGATGGCATAAATAGCCGCCTTTGCATTGAGTGTATCAAAAATAGTTTCCACCAACAGCAAATCCACACCGCCGTCTACTAATCCACGTATTTGTTCATAATAGGCATTGGCAACTTCGTCAAAGGTTACGGCCCGATAACCGGGATTGTTTACATCGGGAGAGAGGCTTAATGTTTTATTAAGAGGGCCAATGGCACCCGCCACAAATTTACTATTGCTATCCAACTGTGAGTCTGAAGTAAATTTTGTAATTGCCTTCCTGGCACATTTTGCAGCGGTAACGTTAAGTTCATAGGCCAGTGATTGCATATCATAATCGGCTTGGGCAATAGTGGTGCTGCTGAAGGTGTTTGTTTCAATAATGTCGGCACCTGCTTCCAGGTATTGAACATGAATGGCTTCAATTATTTGAGGCTGCGTTATACTTAACAGGTCATTATTTCCCTTTACATCAGTATGCCAGTCCTGGAACCGGTCGCCGCGGTAATCTTTTTCTTCAAGCTTGTACCGCTGGATCATGGTACCCATTGCGCCATCGATAATAAGGATGCGTTCATTGAGATGTTCCTGTATTGTTTTTTTCATACAAAAAATTTTATTCATAAAGTAGTTGCGTTTTCGTGTTGCACATAGGTAATTGTACAAGTGAGTGACACAACTGGGATGCCCAAAGCTGTCAAAGCTGGTAACCAAAAAATAATTTGAAGAAGTAAACGAAATTTGAAAATCCTGGAGAGTTATTCAGAATATTTTTCGTTTATTAGTTCAGTTTTAAAGATGGCAAGCCAGCTATATCAACCGGGCCGAACAATAAACAAATCCGCCTGGTGGAAATGCAAAAGTAAATCAACTGAAATAAAAAAAGAAATATGGATTTGCGGCTGTTTTAATCAGGAGGGTATTTCTTTTGGCACCCTCACGTTTCCTGAAATCCGATCAGCTTTTTGCGCATCTTTTGCAGCCAACCTCCTGGCAAACTTCCCGATCGTGAGTCCTTGAACGAGAATGGAAAACAGCACCACGATATAGGTGATGGAGACGAAAACTTCTCCGTACATGTATTTCGGAACCGATAAGGCAAGCGCTACAGATATTCCGCCCCGCAAGCCTCCCCAGGTAAGAATGGGTATGGTATTTTTTTCAAAAGGTGTTTTTTTGTATCTCAAAAACATGATGGGAATTGATACGGACAGAAACCTTGCAAGTAGCACGATTATTATTGCGATGCAGCCCAGCCAAAGGAGCGTCATATTGAAAGGAATGATGAGCATTTCGAAACCGATAAGTAAAAAGAGAATGGCGTTCATGTCCTCGTCGATCATTTCCCAAAACTTTCCAATATAATCGCGTGTGATGTCGCTAACTCCTGTATCCAGGCTTTTATTTCCAGTGATGAGGCCGGCCATAACCATAGCCAGCGGGCCACTGATATGCATTTTGGCGGCCAGTAAATAACCGCCCATTACGATCGCCAGCGTTATCATCGTTTCAACTACATAATTATCGATTGTTTTTAAAGCCCAATACCCAAGATATCCAAGCAGCCATCCGAATATTAATCCGCCGCCGGCTTCTTTTAAAAATAACCAGGCGATATCCCACCCTGATACATTTGCAAATCCTACCTGGGCTATTTCGTAAATGGTGGCAAATATTACCACTCCCACGCCATCATTAAAAAGGCTCTCTCCACTTATTTTAATTTCGAGAGAAGCAGGAATTTTCGCTTTTTTCAAAATACCGATGGCAGCTATAGGATCGGTAGGAGATATTAACGCACCAAATAAAAGGCAATAAAGATAATTGATTGATAGGCCGAAAAGCTGTGTGGTCGCATAAATAAGTGTCCCAACCACAAAGGTTGAAATGACCACACCAATGGTTGCAAAAGTTATAATGGAAGCTCTTTCTGACTTTAGTTTTTTCGAATCGATGTGAATGGCACCCGCAAAAAGCAAAAAACTTAACATCACTTTCATCAGTGCTGTGTGAAAATCGATTGTGCTGAGGACATTGGTAGTTTTTTCGAAAAATGCAGGCTCGATCATGCCTACACCGATAACAACAAGAGAGGCCACAAGGGAGATCAACATAATGCCTATTGTACCGGGGAGCTTTATAAACCTGAAGTTGATATAGCCAAAAATTGCGGCCAGTACGATTATTACTGTTATGATATTATAAATTGCCATTTCGTTATTATTGGCCTCAATGGGAAGCCGCCACTTTTACGATTGGTAAATTTAAAAATAATTCGCGAGGGAGCTTTGAATTTACTAATTGATTCGCTGAGAAACCTTGCAACATTAGTTATTCCGCTAACCGGTATTATTATATGTACTATTTGAAAGAGCTTGGCATTACGGAAAACATTATCAATATCACACCGGGTCAGAACTTCACTTTAAGAAAACGACCATGATTAATTGAAGCAAATCATATTTTTTGATGTCAATATTTCACCTTAACGGTTGTTGCTTTCCCCATGGCATTTGATATTTGAAACATGTAAATTCCTCCTGGCATTTTTTCATTAAAATGTATTTTTTCTACAGTAACGTCCTCCTGATGTAAAAAAGTTGTTGTGAGTACCGTCTCTCCCAGGGCATTTAACAGTTTAGCGACATAGATTCCTGAAGACTGATTCACCATTTGCAGATTAATGATACCCTCTTTTACCGGGTTAGGGAAAACAGTTATTGACTGCTTTAAGAGTGGAATAAATACTTTTACCACTTTACTATATTCAATCTTTCCATTTATATCTATGCTCTTTATGCGGTAGTAGTTGTAACCTGCCTGCCCATCTTCATCTACCCAAGCATAAGAGCTTACAGGTGCATTCTTCGCTTTTGTCACATTTACTTTTGAATAGCTATTTCCATCTGTGGATTTTTCTATTTCGTATTGCCTGATGCCAGTTTCATTCTCCACGTCCCATTCTACCTGAATACCGGTATTTTGCCGGTAGGCTTTCACGTTAGTTAATGTTAATGGCAATGCTTTAGCCTGGCTAAATACAATCCTGAAACGATTGGCTGCATAGGAACCGGCCGAATTATCAACACTAAAGTTTATCACGTTGCTTCCGTTCATAAGGAGGCTGGTACTGGCTTTGGTA
>JALZAJ010000003.1 GCA_030948465.1 Bacteroidota bacterium | reverse complement strand
GAAAAACCCGGTTATCCCGTGAATAATATTTGAATACCTGATACATGCAAGAAATATTTTTGAAGGGTTATTCAACCTAATAGTTTTATTCTATTTACCAATTAGACTTTATCTTCGCCCAAAAGACGTTTATATGAATTTACATGAATACCAGGCCAAAGAATTACTGAAAAAATACAACGTTCCCATACAGGAAGGAATAGCATGCAACACGGCCGCAGAAGCTGAGGAAGCGTATCGCTATATCAACAGCCAGTACGGCAGCAAGTTTGCAGTGATAAAAGCCCAGATACATGCAGGTGGCAGAGGTAAAGGAACTATCAAAGGCACTGATCAACGTGGTGTGGCTGTTGCGAAAAATGCGGAGGAGGTAAAGAAAATAGCCAGTGCTATTTTAGGTGGAACTTTAGTAACGGTTCAGACAGGTGAAGCCGGCAAACAGGTTAATAAAATATTGGTGGCGCAGGACGTATATTATGACGGACCTGAAAAAATAAAAGAAATTTATCTATCCGTTTTACTTGACCGGGCAAAAGGAAAGAATGTAATTATGTACAGCACGGAAGGAGGTGTAAATATTGAAGATGTTGCTCACGACACGCCTGAAAAAATATTTAAGGAATGGGTTCATCCGGGAGGCGGATTGCCAGCTTTCCAGGCCAGGAAAATTGGATTTAATCTCGGGCTTAAGGGCGATGCTTTCAAGAACTGTGTAAAGTTTGTAACCAATTTATATAATGCATACGTTGGTCTTGATTGCGGAATGCTCGAAATAAATCCTTTGTTTAAAACAAGTGATAATAAAATAATTGCGGTTGATTGCAAAATGAGTATAGATGACAATGCATTAATGCGCCACCCGGATGTTACCGCGCTGCGTGATATTGCTGAAGAAGATCCCACAGAAGTGGAGGCTGCAAAATTCAATCTTAATTTTGTGAAGCTTGATGGCAATGTGGGTTGCATGGTAAATGGCGCGGGCCTTGCCATGGCCACAATGGATATGATAAAATTAAGTGGTGGAGAACCTGCCAACTTTTTGGATGTGGGCGGCACTGCCAATGCACAAACCGTTGAAGCCGGCTTTAGAATAATTTTAAAAGACCCGAAAGTAAAAGCTATTTTAATAAATATATTTGGAGGAATAGTACGTTGCGATCGTGTAGCCCAGGGCGTTATAGACGCGTACCAATCGATCGGCACTATTGACATACCTATCATTGTAAGGTTGCAAGGCACCAACGCGGAAGTGGCCAAAGAACTTATAGATAAAAGCGGGTTGAAAGTGCAATCGGCTATATTGCTAAGTGAGGCTGCAGAATTGGTGAATAAAGCGGTTGCCTGATTTGCAAATAAAGTTATCAGCAAATAACCACGCGGTTGATCCAATTAATAAAAAAAAAGGCCGGCATTTCTGCCGGCTTTTTTAGCCACATTTATATCTAAAGCCGGTATTGTTTATTTTGGAAGTAATACCTTATCAACTACGTGAATTACGCCATTGCTTTGGTTTACATCTGCTATGGTAACTCTTGCCGTTCCGCCATTTTCGTCAGTAACCATTATTGTATTGCCATTTGATTTGATAATAAGCTTTTCGCCCTGAACGGTGGTAAGCATCGCTGAGCCATTTCCTGCTTTAATCATCTTCATTAATTCCCAGGAGTTTAATTTACCGGAAACTACATGATACGTAAGTACAGAAGTTAGCTTTGCTTTGTTTTCAGGTTTTAAAAGTGTTTCCACGGTGCCATAGGGTAATGCATCAAACGCTTTGTTGGTTGGTGCAAAAACGGTAAACGGGCCGGCGCTCGAAAGTGTTTCAACTAATCCTGCTGCTTTTACGGCTGCCACTAAGGTGGTGTGATCTTTAGAATTTATCGCATTCTCAACAATATTTTTAGAAGGATACATTTCTGCGCCACCTACCATAACCGTTTTATTCATACTATCCATGTCATCCATTTTTTTCATTTTATTGGTGGAGGTACATGCGGCAAAAATTGCGAAAGAACAAACCGCTAATAATTTAATTTTTTTCATTTTGTAATTTTTAAAAGTTTTTTTGTTTCATTCATCTACGCTGTATGAAAAGAAATGGATTCTTTTTTGCAGAAAAAAATAAACTAACGGTAAGGCATAAGTGAAAATTGGATTTGCAAAAATGATCGTTGCAGCACGGCGGGCTTCAATAAACTGAGACTTGCTTAACGAGGCGAATTATTTTTTATAACTTAAAATTTTGGTGATTGGTTTCGTGTCGTATATTAATAGATAGAACCTAACAATGAATTTGCGGCGGAGCTTTGGTATAAAAATATTTAAATATTTTTTGCTTCCGGAATCATTTTAGAAATATTCTTGAAAAGTAAGAGTGTCTGATGGTAACACTTAAATCTTTGAGATAACATACATTTCATCCATAGTAGGAGTGGGGCTGCCACCGGCTTTTTCGAGGGTAATGGCAAAAGCGTCCACCTTGCCGAATGACTTCATTTTTTGAATATGATACAGGCCTTTCTCTGTTGAGATCAGTCCGCCACTTATAGGCTTTCCGTCAACGATGGCCCACAACTGGTATTGTTTACCGGAAGGAACTGCAGGAAGATTAGATGGATCAACATAAACTTCACCTGTATTTTTCATCCCGAATATTTTCGCTAAAGCATCAGGAGCATGTGGTGTGCCATTCAAAACGACCGGGCGGGAATTCTTATCGGTCATAACATCTATATCCTTATTCATCGCAATATTTATTGAATCCTGCTGCGCAATTTTATTCTGTGCAACCTGAAGATTATTGCTCGCTGATTTATATTTATTGTAATAAGAATAATTTAAAGCGATGCTGCCGATCAATAAAATAATAATTGCAGCAGCAGCTATTTTATAAAAAGCAGGCAGGCGGTAAATACGTTGTTCATTTGAACCTATATCATTTCCTGCAACAGATAAATTGTTCCGCGTTTCATCCGGCGCAATTTGCGAAAGAATTTTTTGTTTAACCGAAGCAGGAGGCTCAACTGCATAAGCGCCGGCATACGTTTCAAGAGACAATTCTATAGACTCCAGTTCTTGTTTTACTTCAGGATATTCATTTATCCATGCTTCCACCTGCAGTCTTTCTTCGGGTGAAGAAAGGCCCATGGCATAAAGCTCAAGTAAACCGGATGATATGATGTCGTTTATATTCAATTTTAATTTTGCAATATTTTTCTAAGTTCTATAATGGCTGTCCGCATTCTTGTTTTTACTGTTCCCAACGGTATGGACAAATGTTTAGATATCTCGTCCTGGGTAAATCCCCCAAAATAAGCAAGATCGATGATTTCCTTTTGGTCGTTTTTTAGAATGGTTAAATGCTTTCGAATCCCTAATGAATCAAAGCTGGCAGCGCTGTTGGAATTGTCACTGATATTATCTACGGCATTCTCTGTTTTTTGGATTTTGGCCTGTTTTTTATAACCCTTGCTTCGTATAGTGTCGATCGTTAGGTTGCGGGTAATATTAAGCATCCACGTAAACAGGCGTCCCTTAGTGCTATCGTAGTTTGAAAAATTATTCCAGATTTTAATGAAGGCTTCCTGCAAAACATCCTCGGCAAGCTCTCTGTTTTCCAGCATTTTATTGATTATGCCAAACAAGGCCGCAGAATAATTATCGTAGAGATACGAAAATGCAGAATGATCCCTGTCTTTCAGCAGGTGTACCAGTTCTTCCTCACTATATTTTTTTATCTCCGACAAATCTGTATTTAAAAAGTGTTGAAATTCATCAAAAAATTCAGAGGATTAAAGATAGGTTTTACAATTGATATTCAAATTTGAAAACCAAAAAAAAGTAATGGAACATAAAATGTTGCCGGAAAAAATATCCCTGACTTTTAGGTTTGCAAAATAAAAAAGCTTATAAAAAATCAATCAATTTAATTGCTCTCTCACTTTTCAAAATAACAAACGCTGCCACCTACCCAATCTTTATCCATATTATATCTTACCCCAATCATTTTACCTTTACTTAGTCTTGCCAAATTATTGACAGCAATGGGCCTTGATGCTCCATCTTCCCAAAAATAAAAGATTCGAACTTCAGCTTTTGCAGGAACATTAGGCGTTTGAATCACATCAGCATATTTTACCTTTCGTTGTAAGATCCAGTTTTCAGGATGGGCCACGGCATCTATATCTTCTTTCGTAACATCAATAATCACTCCCTGTCCTGCAAAAGAAAATAAAGGTTTCAGAACAAAATTTTCAAGATCGGCGGGTAACTGTTTTACTTCATTAAGGAAAAAAGTTTCCGGCACGTAAGGATGTTTAATAAATGGAATTGTAAACTTGCTTATGCGATAAAACCAATTGGGATGCGGCACCCATTCTACATCAAATGGCTGGGTAATATCAACCACATTTCCTAAGTCCTTTTTTATTTGAGTGAGCTCATCAAAAATGATGCGGTTGTAAATTCTTTTAATTTCTATTCTTTTTCCATCTCTTGTATAATATAATTTTTTATCATCTTGTTTCAGTTCGGTCAGGCCCACTATTGGAATATCAAGATAATCCTGCGTGCAGTAAAAATCAATTCTCGTTTTCTGCTCGTGTGGTTTTATTTCCAGGAGTATTACATTCTCTGCTGCATGATTTCCTAGAATGATTTTTTTCAAAAGTTTTGTGTAGGATTCCGCATTGTATCCATTTAGATAATGATCGAAGTTGTCCGGAATAGTAAAATGTTTTTCAATTACCTGCGGATACATAATTTGAAAAGCAAATAGTGTTGGGAAGCCCTGCATCTCTATTAACTGCGGCTCCAGCTCACCATGTTCATTTTCACATATCCCGAAATCGAATGCTATAAAATGGGTATGCTCGTTTTCACCGGGAACATTTTCATCTTTTGGAATAGAATCTTTGGTGAGTTGTTTAAAATCGGGTCTTACAATGAAGTCAACAATTGACTCGCAGGCATCCAGCATTTTTTTAGTAAAATCTTTTGGAATAAATATGGGCGTTTCTGCAATCCTGAATACAATATCTCCGGGGTGTTTGCTATTCAGGTCGTGTAAAAAATCTTCATATTTTTTTTGAGTGAAATTTTCATTGAACTCCTTTCTTAGTGCGGGTATCATATTGCTTAATTTATGCTGTCAAAAAAAGAAAGGTAAGAAAATACCTGAAAATGTATTTGCTTATTAGCTCAAAGTTTATGGGTAATGACTTATAGCCCGGAACTGACCGCTCAAAGCTGCGCCGCCGCGGGTTGCAGGCTATGTAAAGCAATATTTAAAAAATTAGGAAGTATGTGTGAATGGGTCCACATAATTTTATCAGGATCATTTAATTGTTCTATCATGGATTCCCATTTTGCCTTTCCATGATTTTCTATTACGGATTTTTTCTTTTCTTCCGTTTGCAAATACATGCTCATACCAATGGGATCTGCTTCGGGATGAAATTGAGTTCCGATAAAATATTCGCTGAAACGAATGCCCATAATAGCTCTTTCATATTTAACATGAGGCCTGTCTTTTTCGATGCATAATATTTTGGCATTTTTATAAAGTATGTCCATTTGTGGTTCAATCACCTGGTAATCCCTGCTGTCAACAGCGTAAAAAGGATCATTCATTCCATTGAATACAGGTTCCTCCGCGCCTTCCTCTAAAAGATGAATGGGAAAAACACCGAATGACGTTGACTTTCGGGCGCAAACAATAGCCAGTTTCCAATGCCTGCAAACTAATTGGAAGGAATGGCAAATAAAAAATACATGTTTCTTTTGCATCTGCGCAGGATCGGTATTCCATTTTTCCATCTCTCCAAGCCATTTGAAATAATGCTTTTCCCATTCGGAGCCTTCGCTTTCTAACGGACTTCCGGGGCCGCCCGAACTTATATAAATATCGTAACTAAGATCCGGGACGCTATTTTTTAAACGGACATCAAATTCATCCAATACAATATGCAGTTGGTTGTTGCCGCCAAACTGTTGAATGATCTCGCGTAAGCCTCTCATTCCCTGGTTGTGCACTCCTTCGTAAAGGTCTAAAATTGCTACGCGTAAAGTTTGCTTCTCATTCAGATTCATCGGGCAAAGATAATTTTATTTGTAAATCACTGAAAATATATCCACACAGATAAGGTAAAGGTACTGAGCAACGGTTTTCGATTAAACACCCACTTTGGAATCGCTGCTTATTTGAGTACGAATTGCCGCCGATCCTTTGAGTAAGATCAAAAAAAAATGATCAACATGTATCATTGAATATAAATAACGATATTCATAATTTTATAAGAGTTGCCTTTCAAAAATCCGCGAATAATTTCAAAAAAAACATGAATCGTAAAACTTTTATCAGAACCACTGGTCTTTCTATCGCGGCGGCTTTAATGGGGGATTCAATACTGGCTACGCCAAGAAAAGGAACCGTGCATTTGATAAATTATCCCGATGCGGTTTCGGCGGTTATAGATGACCAGGTTGTAAATCTAATTAGTTCCGGAAAAAAAAGATGGATGTGGAAAGACGCAACCGTAAGCCTGGAAAATACTGCTGACAGCATTGCCGTCTTTTTACAGGCGCCTGGTGTACATCTTAATTCCGTTACACTTCACTGGAAAACTCCGGTTAAAAATTCATCTGCTATTTTGAATGATCAATGGGAGCGCACTTACGGAGATGTTTCCTGGCATAAGCCTTCCGGCTCTGAAATATTGCCCTGGTACTTTATGGAATTCAATAGCAATAGCACTAATGGCTTTGGTGTAAAAACAGGCGGGTCATCATTTTGCTCATGGCAGGTGGATAATGGCAAATTAAAACTGACTCTTGATACCCATTCCGGAGGTAAGGGTGCAGCATTAGGTAACAGAAAAATAAAAGCCACGGAAATAGTTACATTCAAGGGCCGCGAAGTGGACACACCTTTTCAAACGGCACGGCAATTTGCCTTCGTAATGTGCGGGAAGGCACGAATGCCAAAGGAACCGGTTTATGGCATAAACGATTGGTATTTTAGTTATGGCAACAATTCTGAAAAATTGATTTTGCAACACACAGAATTGATGGCGCCAATGGCAGAAGGATTATCTAATCTTCCATTTTCCGTTATCGATGCGGGTTGGTTTCAAGGGCCTCCTTCTTCGCCTAATGATTGCTGCTGGGGAGATGATATGAAGACACCTGATTCTAATTTTAGCGACATGGGCATGCTTGGGGAGAAGATAAAAAAAAGAGGAATGCGCCCCGGCCTTTGGACACGGCCGCTTTGCGGAAGTTCCAAAGATCCAAAATCGCTGATGCTTCCCGATATTAAAGGCCGGGAAGAAGGCAGGCCGGTTCTCGACCCCACCATTCCTGAGAATTTAGAAAGAATAAAAAATTATTTTAGGCTCTACAATCAATGGAATTATGACCTGGTAAAATTTGATTTCACCTCGTTTGATATTTTTGGCAAATGGGGTTTTCAAATGTTGAAAGATGGTTCATTCACTGAACCGGGTTGGAGCATGTATGATAACTCTAAAACAAACGCGGAGATTATTTTAAACATGTATAAAACCATTAGAGAAGCTGCCGGAGAAATGTACATTATTGGCTGCAACACCTTCAGTCATTTGTCGGCAGGTTTATTTGAATTAAATAGGATTGGTGATGATACATCAGGTAATGAATGGGACAGAACCCGTAAAATGGGCGTGAATACATTAGCCTTCCGCGGCATACAACAGGGCGCTTTTTATGCAGCCGATGCGGATTGTGTTGGCCTGACTGCAAAAATACCCTGGGATAAAAACAGGCAATGGATGGAGCTTGTAGCAAAAAGTGGAACTCCTTTATTTATTTCAGCGCAGCCGGAAGCGACAGGAATTCCACAGAAAAAATTTATTAAAGAATGCTTCCAATTAGCATCTCAAATATTGCCGGTTGGCGAGCCATTGGATTGGATGCAAAATCAAATTCCGGCGAGATGGAAATTAAACGGGAATGTTGAAACGTTTGATTGGTAATTTATGTAAGGATGCTAACAAACTGCATGATATTTTTTACTGCTAAAATTTTTTAAAAAATAGTTTTAACGAAAACAGAGCGTTATGAAAGTGAAAAAAAATTACCTGGTTGCATGCTTTTTCATGTTATTAATCTTTGATAGCTATGCCTTTCCTCCCGCAAAAAATTTTCATTTGATAAAAGATGGAGTAATGGTTTATCCTGACACCAATCTTTCCGGAAAAAACGTACGCATGGTAAGGCTTTTAGTTGTTACCGATAAAATTGTAAGAATATCTGCCTCACCCCAATTAAAATTTTCTGACGAGGAAAGCCTTATCACTGTTTACAAAGATTTAAAAAAGAGCTTTACGGTAACCAATGTAAATGATAAAGTAATCGTAAAAACAGGCTCGCTTTCTGCAACTATATTGCTTTCCAGCGGGGCCGTTTCGTTTGCAGATAAAAACGGCACGCCGATATTAATGGAGCGGCAATATCATGGCCGAGAGATTACCCCTGCTGTATTTGAAGGCATGCGATCGTATGGATTATCACAGACTTTTGAAACAGCTGCTGATGACGCGTATTATGGTTTGGGTCAACATCAGGGCGATCAGTTCAATTACAAAGGCCAGCAGGTTTTTCTTTTTCAGAACAACACAGAAGTGGCTATTCCATTCCTGTTAAGCAATAAAAATTATGGCATTTTATGGGATAATTATTCGATAACAAAAGTTGGTGATGCACGGGATTTTATGCCATTATCAAAATTAAAATTGTTTTCAAAAGATGGGGATGAAGGGTGGTTAACGGCTTCCTATAGCAATGATAAAA
>JALZAJ010000575.1 GCA_030948465.1 Bacteroidota bacterium | reverse complement strand
TTTTATCCACGTGGATAATTTCTGCATAATCCCTGTAATATCCAATGGCGGAAACAATAGCATCAAAATCTGCCTGCCTGTTTTCTGAGAAATAGATCGTCTTGTCTTTGATATGATCGATATCGCCATAAACAGGTATGTGTCCCTTCCGGATGTGCTTTATCGTGCCAATATCAAGTACAGGAGTATGTTGATCTTTTTGAATTTCTTCGAACGGGCCATAGGGCAGTTTTTTCAGCCCGAGTTTAGTGATATCTCCTAACAGAAGCCGCATCAAAGGCTTCGTAACGGCATCGGCTACACGCGAAGGAAGACGGCTCATCAATAAACTCACTTCAAGTATAGGAATGCCGGAAATATCGCGTGGTATAATGTTGACAGGCGAGCGAACTGACATAGATGGAATGGCTCCTTGTTCATATAAATCAATGGCAATCTCACAAGCCGAGTTTCCAAAGCCAACTACCAATACCTTCCGGCCTTTAAAATCTTTGCCGGTTTTATATTTAGAACTGTGTATAATGCTCCCTGTAAAAGTTTCCATTCCTTTAAAGTTTACCGGTTTAGGTTTACTGAAAGGGCCGGTAGCCATTATAAGATATTTTGATTGAAATGTTTCTTTGTTGGTTTCAGTGATCCAGTAATCGCCTTCTTTATTTATAGATGTTGCTTCGGTATTAAACACCGGGTTGATATTAAATTGTTTTTGGTAATCATTTAAATATTCAATTACCTGTAGTCGGGAAGGATAACGGGGTATAGATTTGCCAAACTTTTTATAAGGCAAATTGGAAACCCTTTTGTTGGTGTGCAGGTGAAGGCGTTCATAATGGTTATGCCAGGGCGCACCAACCTCCGATTGTTTTTCAATTATAATATATTCAAGGTGTTGCCTTTGCAAAGAAGCAGCCAGAGCCAGGCCTGAGATGCTTGCACCTGCAACCAATGTTTCTGTTTGAGTCATAAGATCTTTTTAGATCATGAAACTATAATCAACGATGATCCTTTTATCTCCGCAAAGAAAAATCATAAACCGACGTATAAAAAATTTTAAGTGGATAGATTTTTTTTAGATGCCGGACATGGTTTATCATTAAAATATAAATTTTTAAGCTTCCTGAAAAAGGCCGTTAATAAAATATATGCCGGATGAAAAAAATTATTTTTACTTTCGCATTTCTAAATTTTGAATGCCTTATTCAAAAAAAATTAAAATATAGTTTTATGAAGATCTAAGCCGGGCTTAGAATTCTTAATCGGTTCGGGCCCCATTTACTCCAACTCAACGCAGCATCTGTAACAGTTGCTCTGTTTCATTTCATTTTTTTATCTATTATTATTGTCAATAATGATCACAACGTATTCAGGTGATAAGAGTATCCGGGGAATTTTTAGTTTCATAAGGGAAGCTCTATCCAATAAACAACATGATTTTACTTCCGGAAGTATCCGGAAGGCTGTCTTTCTTCTTGCTATACCCATGATACTCGAAATGTGTATGGAGAGTGTATTTGCGGTTGTTGATATTTTTTTCGTAGGCAAGCTGGGCTCACATGCAACCGCTTCTGTGGGCCTGACTGAGTCGGTTCTTGCCATTGTTTATTCTCTTGCTTTTGGTTTAAGTATGGGCGCAACAGCGATAGTGGCAAGGCGCGTGGGAGAGAAAAATCTTAGCGGTGCAGCGAAAGCCGGCGCACAGGCAATTATCCTGGCCATCCTCCTTTCTGTTTTAATAAGCCTGACCGGAATACTATTTCCAAAAGATGTTTTGCGGCTTATGGGAGCCACTCCGGAAATCGTGGAAACCGGTTATACTTATACAAGAATTATGCTTACGGGCAACCTTGTAATCCTAATGCTTTTTTTATTGAACGGCATTTTTCGCGGAGCCGGGAATGCGACTATTGCCATGCGAAGTTTGTGGCTGGCAAACATTTGCAACATCATTTTGTGTCCATTGCTTATACATCAGTTTGGGTTAAATGGAGCCGCTATGGCAACCACTACCGGGCGCAGCATAGGAGTACTTTATCAGCTCTGGCATATACTAAAAGGCAAGAGCGTTATTAAAATCAATCTGCATCATTTTCTGCCTGATAAAGAGGTGATAAAAAATTTATTGAAGGTAGCTTCTACGGCTTCTTTACAATTTCTCATTGGCTCAGCAAGCTGGATCGCCATGGCAAGAATTATGACCGATTTCGGAAGTGATGCAGTCGCAGGATATACCATCGCCATTCGGTGGATCGTATTTTTTATTTTACCGGCCTTTGGATTGAGTAATGCAGCGGCAACCTTAGTCGGGCAAAACCTTGGCGCAGGCCACCCCGATCGTGCTGAACAATCGGTTTGGAAAACGGCGAAATACAATGCTATTTTTATGGGGTTTGTATCGCTCCTATTTTTAGTATGCGCAGAATTCTTTGTGAGTATTATAACCACCGAACAAGCTGTAGTGGATATTGCCGTACTGGCGTTGCATATTGTAAGCCTGGGATATATTTTTTATGGTATTGGTATGGTGATGATGAATGCATTCAATGGAGCCGGTGATAGCAGAACACCTACCTGGGTTAATTTATTTTGGTTCTGGGCTTTTCAAATTCCCCTGGCTTATTTAGTGGCAGT
>JALZAJ010000569.1 GCA_030948465.1 Bacteroidota bacterium | reverse complement strand
AATCCATGACCGCCGCCTTTATAAATATGCATTTCAGCGGAAACGTTATTTTTCAATAAGCTTTCATAAAAATTGATGCTGTTCATTACAGGCACTGTATGGTCATCGCTCGCATGCACTAAAAAAGCGGGCGGTGTTTGTTTATTAATTTGAAGCTCATTGGAGAAAGAATCAAGCAGTGTTTTTCGTGGGTTTTTACCGATAAGCTGATCTCTCGAACCGATATGCCCAATGCTGTCCTGGAAACTAATTACGGGATAAATGAAGATGCCAAAATCAGGGCGCAGATTTATTTTATCCGGATTATCAATATAGCTTTTTTGAAAATGGGTTGCAGCCGTGGAGGCTACATGCCCGCCTGCAGAAAACCCCATGATACCTACTTTATTTACATCAACATTCCATTCAGCCGCGTTCATACGTACCAGTTGAATAGCACGCTGCGCATCCTGCAGTGGGCCAATACTTTTATCAATCATCGATGAATCATTTGGAATACGGTATTTTAAAACAAAGGCCGCAATACCATTTTCATTCAATTTTTTTGCGACAGCAAAACCTTCTTTTACAATAGAAGCGATCCAATAGCCACCGCCGGGACAAATAATGACAGCGGCTCCATTGGCCTTAGCTTTTTCCGGTAAAAAAATAGTAAGCGTTGGTTGCGAAATAAAATGCACGATGGTATCGCCGTTATGCTGCGGTTCCCAAAATTCTTTGGTGTTGTACGGTTTGCTGTTTGGAACGGCGCCTTCATACAAAGCAATCGTTTTTTGAGCCTGTATGTTTTGCATAAAATAAATGGTAAGTAAACTGATGAACATCTTTTTCATAAACTGCATTTAAGGATGTAAAAAATTCAATGGTGCAAACATTTTCGCAATCATAAAGTAACATCAATTATTTAAATAGCATTTATGGAAAATTAAAAAAGCAGCTTCTTAGGATAAATTATTTTATGGCAGAAATAAATTTATCAGCAAAAAAGAGTGAAAAAAAACACCTGCAAAAAAACATCCGGGTAGATCTGACTCCAATGGTTGACCTGGGTTTTCTTTTGATAACTTTTTTTATTTTGACGACAACGATGGAGGAACTAAAAGAAATGAAATTATTTCTGCCAAAAGATTCGACCGACAGCACGCTGGTGGAGCAGTCAACCACTCTCACATTTGTTTTAAGCAGAAACGACAGCATTGGATATTATGATGGCTTCGCAAAGGAAATTCAACATTCAAAATTTGATCTTATGAGAAATATTATTCAGCAAAAACAAATTAACCTTACCCAAAATCACCTTGATAAAAATAAGCTCACCATTATAATTAAACCTTCGGATGAGAGCTCTTACAAAAATTTTATTGATGCGCTTGATGAAGTAAGCATAAATGATTGCAGGCATTATTTTGTTGCGGAGCCAGGAAAAAATGATGTCTTTTAAAAATCGCGATTCTATAAGTTTTCTTTTTCACGCAAGTAAATATTCGTTAACCTTTTTCACTCATAAAGCGATAACCGATGCCGGACTCGGTTATAATATGCCGTGGACGATTTGCATCCTTCTCAATTTTTTTTCTCAGTTGCGCAACAAAAACCCGTAAATATTGAGATTGATTGATATAACCCGGCCCCCAAACTTCGCGTAATAAATATTGGTGTGTTAAAACCTTCCCTTCGTTTTTTGCTAACAGTGAAAGCAATTTATATTCTGTTGCCGTGAGCTTCATTAATTCATTGTTCTTTTTTATGCTGCGGGCTTCCAGGTCGATCGCCATGTCACCGAATGTAATTACGCTATCCTCTTCTGCTGAAACTGAGTTGCGCAAAGCAGAACGGATACGTGCCAGTAATTCGCCCGTCCTGAAAGGCTTTACCAGGTAATCATTTGCGCCATTGTCGAGCGCTTTAATTATTTCGTCTTCACTATTTTTTACTGAAAGTATTAATACAGGATTTGTAAACCACTCTCTTAATTTCTGCAAAACTGTCTGGCCATTTTCATCCGGTAAGCCCAGGTCGAGAATGATCATATCGGGAGGATGATTTTCCGCCGTTATTAAACCGCTTCTTGCATTTTCAGCCTGGTTCACGATGTAGTTGTTGCTTTGCAAGGTTATCTCGAGCAGCTTGCGGATCTGCGCTTCATCATCAATTATTAAAATTTCAGCCTTATGCATTTTTAAGACTTTTTAAATTGGATGTCTGCGTAGCAATACGAATAGTGAACCTGGCGCCCCCGGTTTTCAAATTTTGCAAATGAACTCTTCCTCCCATCGCCTCTGTAAAGCCTTTCACTATGGAAAGGCCAAGGCCTGTACCACCGGTTTTTGTATTTTTCAGGCGATAAAATTTATTAAATACATTATCTATTTCTTCCTCCGGAAATCCCATCCCGTTATCTTCAACAATTAATTCTAAAACATCTGCATGGCAATGTGCCATGATGTCGATGCGGCTATCTTCTTTTGTATATTGAATAGCATTATTTACCAGGTTGTAGATTATTTGTTCCATCATCCATTTATCCAGTTTGAAAAAAGATATGTCCGGATTTACATTGATCACTATTTTCTGGGAAATATTATTTTCCTCGATCCTTGTTACCGCATCGTAGATAATTTCATTAATGTCGCACCAATCCTTTTTAGGAAATATAAATCCTGACTCCAGCCGGGACATGCTTAAAAGATTTTCCACCTGTTGATTGAGCCTGAAAGAGGCTTTGGATATTTCAGCGACCAATTCGTCTTTATTTTCCGAAGTAAGATTTCGGTTGTTCGATTGCAGGTTATCGGTTGCTCCTATAATGGTGGCAATCGGTGTTCTAAGCTCGTGCGAAAGAGAATTCAATAATGTATCGTATAATTTCACGGTGTTCGCCTTTTCTTCTTTCGCTCTTCCAATCTTTTCTATCTGACGTATCTTATAAGTAAGAGCCGCATTTACAAG
>JALZAJ010000543.1 GCA_030948465.1 Bacteroidota bacterium | reverse complement strand
TTGGCAGGAATAACTATTTCTTTTTCATTTGATTCCATAAAATTGGTTTACACTTTAGATTTTTTTATTGAACTGATAACAAACCTGATGTTGCCAGCAGCCTGTTATAGGCCAGCGAAACGTCGGCTTTTGCAACAGCAAGATTTATTTTTGATTGTAACAGAGAAACATTCGCATCCAGTAAATCGGTAGTATTTACAAGGCTATTGTTATATTTATTTTTAGTGATCCTATAATTTTCTGTTGCCTGGGCTACTGCTTTTTGATATACTTCTATTTTCTTTTGGGCTAATAAAAAGTTCTCATAATCCTGGTTGATCTTTAAACTTATCGCGTCATCTAACTGTAATTCATTTGCGGTAATTTCTTCTTCTTTTGCTTTAGCCTGGTCAATCTTTGCCTTTGTTTTCCATAATGAGCCGAAATTATATTTGAGTCCTACGCCTACGGTTACTGCGTTGTAGATGCTTAACAGATGGGGAATGTCCGCGGCAATATATCCGCCAGTTAGCGCAACCGAAGGATACATTTCGGCTTTGGCTGCAGCAATGCCGGTGGTGGCAGCCTTTTTCCTAAACCTTAGCGAAAGCAGGTCTTTCCTGTTTTGCAGGGCTAAGTTTTCATATTCTTCCAAATTTTTTAGGGCTGGGCTCTCCTGGAATTTCGAAGAGTCAGGCACCAAAACAGTGTTTTCGGGAAGCCCAAGCATCAGGTTCATATTTACATTCGCGATCTTCTGATTATTTTCGGCATCCAGCAAAGACAGCTCGATGTTAGAAGTTTGCAGCTCAGATTTTAAAAGATCATTTCGCGCCAATAATCCATTTTGTTCCAGGCGCGAAAACACAGAATCCTGGTAAGCCGATTGCTGAAGATTTTCTTTTACCACATTTACGGTGACACCTGCTTTATATAAATTGACGAAAGCGTTTATTGTATTTAATATTACCGCTTCTTTATCATTATCAGCATCAAGCACGGTGGCCTGTTGCAGGTATCTTGCGGACTCTATTCCATAGCGAATTCTGCCGCCCGCGTAAATAGGAAGCGCAACATTTACAATGCCATACATTGCCTGGTTCACTGAAGGGCTTTTGCTATTTCCTGTACTATCGGCGCTTCCGCCAAAGGCTTTTGTTTTAAGTGAAATGTTTGGATTAGTTAATCGCAGGTAAGAACCGCTTACGTTTACATCAGGAAGCTTGTTATCCTGCGCCTGTTTTAACACGGCAGCAGCCTGGCTATTACGCGCCGCAGCAGCCTGCAATTGCTTACTGTTTTTTATGCTCAGGTCAATCGACTCCTGCAGGGTAATGTACCTGGGCTCCTGAGCGTTGCCCATCATAGGGAAAATGCTGCTTATTAAATAAACCAGCATTCCAATAACCAAATTTGCAATCTTCTCAAAAGACTTTTTCCGGTTCCTGTTCATCTTTAAATGGTGTTTATTTTTTAATTAACAAGTGAGAACGCATTAATTGCTTTAAATGTTCACTTACTCTTTCTTTTAATTTTTTGCTTTTGAATGGGTTGAAATCTTTACTCTTATGGAGCAACTTGCGGCACATGGCCTCTGAGATAAGCAAATGATTAATAGTACCTATAAGTGTAGCGATGGTAAGTTGAGCATCCACATTTTTAAATTCACCGGCATCCATTCCCTTTTGTATTATCGACGTTATAGTTACTACATTTCTCAGTAGAATATCCGTAATAGCATTATGCATCTGCGGCCTTTGATCGAGAGAAAGCTCCCTGTGCAACAAGTGATGAAACTGCGGGTTAGTAAACATTCTTTCGATATAGCTATCAATTATTTTATCAATTTTTTCTATCTGCGGGATCGAAGACTTATCAAGCTCTGCGAATATTAATTTTATACCAGAAGCTTTGTATTCCACCACATTTTCAAATAATTTTTCTTTGGATCCAAAATAATAACTGATCATCGCGAGGTTAACATCTGCTTCCTTGGCAATATCGCGAACTGACGTTCCCTCAAAACCCTTCTGGCCAAAGAGTTTCATAGCCGTTGATAATATGGTTTCTTTTGCGTCCATTTTAAACTTGAAGCGCAAAGTTAAACAGTTGTTTGAAATTAAACAAACGTTTAATTAAATTTTTTAAAAAATATGAGATCCCTTGCAAATCGAACTATTAATTTTAATCGCATCTTTGTAAATTATTTATTCTAAAGATTGATCTTCAACGCATGTACGAATTATTCTTTCAAAGCTTTACTGAAAAAAAAATTTCACTTACTCCGGAAGAAAAGGAATTAATAAAAAATTATCTGACTCCAAAGAAGCTGCGAAAAAAACAATACCTGTTACAGGAAGGAGATGTTTGCAAAACCATTGCCTTTGTCGAAAAGGGCGCCTTAAGAGAATATTCTGTCGATGAAAATGGGGCGGAGCACATTATCCAATTTGCAATTGAAGGTTGGACCGTTTCTGATATGTTTAGTTTTCTTACCGGCGAACCAGCTACCTATAATATAGATGCCATAGAAGATTCAGAGCTGGTGCTGATCAGTAAATCGGCTAATGAAGAATTAATGCAGCGAT
>JALZAJ010000536.1 GCA_030948465.1 Bacteroidota bacterium | reverse complement strand
AATTTGAAAACGCCGAAGTAAAATGGGAGGCGCCTGCTGATACCACGCTTCACGTAATTGCTACAGCTACGGCAAATCTTCGTTCCCACGTCCCGGATGCTCAATCGTCAATTATTCCCTTACAATTATTTTATGGTCCGAGCGACTATAAAATTCTTAAATCTTATGGGAACCAAATGTATAATATGGTGCCTTTGGGATCAGGCATATTTGCGTTTGTAAAGTATATAAACAGGGGTTTTGTAATGCCTGTTTTTGATTTCTTAACCAGCAAGATTGCAAGCTTTGGCCTGGTGATCGCCCTGCTTACGATCATCATACGATTACTTATTTCTCCTCTTACTTATCAAAGCTATTTAAGCGGTGCAAAAATGAAACTGCTTAAACCTGAAATAGATTCTTTGAAGGTGAAATATGGTGAGGATAAGCAAGCGTTTGGAATGGAACAAATGAAGCTCTTTAGAAGTGCAGGTGTTAATCCTCTCGGCGGATGTATTCCGGCATTACTTCAAATACCCATATTCTTTGCCTTGTATAATTTTTTTAATTCGAATATTACCTTAAGAGGACAAAGCTTTTTGTGGGCAACTGATCTTTCGTCTTACGATTCTATTTATAATTTGCCATTTAATATTCCATTTTACGGAAATCATGTTAGTCTTTTCACTATTCTGGCCGTTATTACCAGCCTTCTTATATCTCTGTATGGAATGAGCAATATGCAGGATAATAGTAACCCTGTAATGAAATACATGCCTTTCATTTTCCCTATTATATTGTTAGGGGTTTTCAACAGGCTGCCTTCATCGCTTACCTGGTACTATACCGTTTCCAATGCGATCACGTTGCTGATACAATTTGTAATACAGAAATATATCATAAATCATGAAAAAATACTTGCCCAATTAGAAGCTAACAAGAAAAAGCCTGCTACTAAAAGCAAATGGCAGGAGAAAATCAACGCTATGCAGGAAAGCAATAAGAAGTTGCAAAGCATGCAGCAGAAAGCTAAAACTAATGCCCGTAAGTAGTGGAATATGATGCGGTTGCAACTATTATTAAATCAATGATGTCTTTTAAAAGAACTTAATGTGCTAAGTTTATAAAAAATAATTGATGAAATTTTATAAAATATTATTCACTTCAATAATTATTCTTCAAGGTTATTTATCCCACGCCCAAAAAATCTTAAGCGAGGGCAGTCTCATTTACAATATATCTGTGGAAACAGGCAGCACAGAGCCAAAAATGGCTGATATGCTGGATGGCGCAACCACTACAATTTATTTGAAAGGAAACCAAAGTCGTACCGAAATGGTAAGCGGCCTGGGCAGTGAAGCAACTATCCATAATGCAACAACAGGAAGCGGAGTTATTTTGAAAGATTATAGTGGTCAAAAGCTTATGATCACGCTAACGCCGCAAGACTGGGAAAAAAATAATAAAAAGTACGACGGCATTACGTTTGAAAACACAGGAGAAACGAGCGTTATCGAAGGCTTTAATTGCCGCAAAGCGATCGCTAAATTAAAAGATGGCTCCACTTTTACTGTGTATTACACTACAGATATCAATTTGCCGAACAAAGAATATGACTATCAGTTTAAAACTTTGCCGGGACTTGCTGTTCAATATGAAATGCAATCCGGAAAAATGAAGTTTAAATTCACTCTGTCGAAAATAAATTTCGATAATATCCCCGCGGCAAAATTTGAAATTCCAAAATCGGGTTATCGTGTGCTCACGTACGACGAAACAAAAAATAAATAATTTCGGATTTGTAATGATTATTATAAAACTATCGCATAAAAAAACCTGCGAGGTTGCAGGCATTTCAATATCGTTATATTTTTAAATTTTATTTTCTTGACCTGATAATTAATTTGTATCCTTCATCGCGGGTATATTCAGGAATTAATACTTTTTGTTTGTAAGGTAATAGATAGATAGTATTACCTTTTTTGTAAGATATTAGCGCATCGCTTACAAGTGAATTTCCTACCTGTTTTTGATTCATAAGGAAACTTCCCCGGTAATTAACTCCTGATTTTAGATTAAAAGAAATGGAATTCTTTAAGGTCCCGGCGGTTTCAATATTTAAGCGGGTTTTATTTTTCTTTACAAAACCTCCTCTATCTGCTGACGCGATGAAGTAAACTCCGCAAAAAACTAAAACCACCAACAAAATTTTGGATTGTTTGTACATTTTTGAAATATTAGTCTATTCTTAACAAAGGTACAATAATTTTTTAATAAAAATGACCATTCATCATTTTAAAAGTAATCAGCGTAACCTATTTTTTTTAAAACTTGTATATTTTAAAAAAAATAGTAATTTGGAATAACTTATATGATATCGTATGAAAGAAAATCCATACCGGCAGAATAGAGAGGAAATGAAGGAATTATTAACGCAGTATAATAATTTCAAAACCGGGAAGAAATTTAGTTTTATTGAAGAAGATTCTTTCGAACGCATCATAGACTATTTTGATGAAAGTGATGATATTTCTTCTGCAGTAGAGGCCGTTAATTTTGCGGTAGAGCAATTCCCATATTCAGCAACGCTGCTTATAAAAAAAGCAGACCTTCTTATTGCAACCCGCAGGTATCGCGAATCCCTTTATTTATTGGAAAAAGCCGAATTGCTCGATAGCTCCGATATCAACATATACATTTTAAAAACCGATGCATATCTCGCATTGGATGACCATCAAAAAGCGGCTCAGATTTTAGAAAAAGCTATTCATGTATTTGAAGGGGAAGAAAAGATTGAATTACTTTTTGAGCTTGCCGATGTTTATGACGATTATGAAGATTTCGACAAAGTATTTAATTGCCTTAAGCTTATTTTGGAGCAGGATCACACTAATGAAGAAGCTTTATACAAAATATGCTTTTGGACCGACTACACTGGCCGGAATGAAGAGAGTATTCAACTCCATAAAAAAATTATCGAGGAATATCCTTATACTCAACTGGCCTGGTTCAATCTTGGAGCGGCTTTTCAGGGTTTAAAATTATACGAAAAATCTATTGATGCCTATCAATACGCAATTGCCATAGACGAAAAATTTGACTATGCCTATCGTAATATGGGCGATGCATACCTTAAATTGCATAGATACCGGGACGCGATTGAGGTTTTACAAAAAGTGCTCGAGCTTTCAATGCCGGAAGATGTAATTTATGAAGCATTGGGTCACT
>JALZAJ010000527.1 GCA_030948465.1 Bacteroidota bacterium | reverse complement strand
ATTTCCCTTTTTAATTTTCTCCAACTTTCCATGAATAACGTATGCGGAGTCCTGGGCCATGGATACCTGCCAAAACAAAAGAATGGCTAATAAAAAAAACAACCGATTTTTCATGCACGATTTTTTTGAAAATTGAAAGATAATACAAATTAAAAGACAATATCACGCACTAAAAAGACCCAACAAAAAGTTGGGTCTTCGTAATATTAATGAAACGAAAAAAATCGCTAATTCAACTTCAACATTTTTTTTGTTATCACGTCATTTCCTATTATAACTTTATAATAATAGTTTCCTGCTGGCAAATTTCCGGCGTTCCATTGAACCAGGTAAGATCCTGCATCTTTTGTTTCATTTGCCAGCACTTCCAACTGGTTGCCTGCAATATTATACACAATAATTTTTACGGGCGCTTTCTCAACAAGGTCATATCTTATAATTGTACTGCTGGTAAATGGATTGGGTACATTTTGATAAACAAAAGAGCCCGCTGTTTTAAAATCAAAATTTATAATACGCGAGTAAATAACTTTACCATCCAAATCAATTATTTTCAGGCGGTAATAATTAATACCTTTTGCGGGAAGGTTATCATCATAAGAATAATTATTGGTAAGAGAGCCAGATCCGGACGATGGCACAAAGCCAATTTTATTCCAAATATTTCCTGTCATTCTTTCAATCTCAAAGCCTGAAATGTTTGCTTCATTGGCTGCCTGCCATGATAAATTCACTTTTCTATTTTTAATTCTTCCATCAAACGTGATTAAATTGAGCGGCAGTGTGCTTGAATAATAAGCGATTCCAAAATCGGAAAACTTAGTGAGCCCGGTGGCAGTTAATATATTTCCTGCACGGGTAGTTGAGAGAGCTACCCACAAGCCGGATTGATCGGCACGCTTTACAATATATAATTTATCAGGATTTGAAATTCCTGTTAACCCCGTTATATCAAGAGAGATGTCGTAGTTGGCCCGTATAGAGTCGTTTCCAGTATAGGTTATTGTAACATATTGAGGATAAATAAAATTAGGGGAAGATATGGTTCCATCAGCAGACGTTGCGGTCGTATTCGAGGCAAACGAGCTGTTCGGTGGAATCACATTATTTCCCTGAAATTTCACGGTTCCTCCTGATGAATTACCTATTGTATTAAATTTCACTTTGGTGTTGAAAGGACCGCTAGCTATTTGTCCCGCAGTAGTTATTGCAGTTGTGGAATATAACGCTGGATTTTGGCTAATTACGTTTACATTATCAAGGTACAGATCATTACCAACCCCGGATGTGGCCTTAAAAGCAATCAGCACATTTGGCTGTCCTGCATAGGCTGAAAGATCTACCGCTTCATGCCTCCAATCGTAAGAAGACGCGGGAACATATTCACTAAAAGTTGGATCATATCCCACGGTAGATAACCCGGTTGTATATGACTTATTGTACAATACAGGAGTTGACTGGAAGGTAACGCCACCATCGGTAGAGACTACTACTTCGAGCCGGTCGTTCTGGTTAGTGAGTGTACGATAAGCTACATAAAAATCAACCATTGGCTTTGCGACGCCTGTGAAATTATATAAAGGAGATTGAAGGTAGGCTACTCTTCCTAAGGGTGTTATATAAAATCTTGCCCGTGCCGCAATATCATTATTACTTCCTGACGGGTTGGTTACGGGAACCAGATCCCAATTAGCTGTTCCGGCGTTGGTCCAGTTAGAAGGGTTGGAAAAATCCTGGAAGGAAGGAAAAGTATTTATTGGTGTTTGAACATTTAAAGAATAAGTTATCGTGTCATTGCCTGCATGAATATCACCAGCCAGGGAAGTGAAAACTTTTATTGTGTAATTACCGGCCGATGGTGCTGTATAAGAAAACGATACCGGTGTGCTTTGTCCAGGCATGATTGAAGCAGATGTAGTTCCTGCTGTTAACACGGTTCCATTATTTACATTGTATTTTACCGGAATACCCGATGCTAATGTATTGGAACCCGCATTTAAAATCGTATCTGTGAACGTGATACTGGTGCCGGGAACGACAATTCCTCCAGGTACTGCACTTATGCCTTTACTCGCGGGGTCATTTGGTAATGGGGAGCCGGCAGTAACATCATCAAGGAAAACCCCGCTCCCATTATTGTCGGTATGCCTGAAGGCAATATAAATATTTTGCCCTGCGAATGTGCTGAGCGAATAAGTAAAATGCACCCATCCGCCGCTAAGAAGTGTGGAAACATCAATATTCGCTATTGAAGTTGTAAAACTGGCAATTTGGTTGTTTGTTGTTGAAACCAGTATTTGAAGATTATCCGGGGGATAAGATGCGGTATATTGGTTTTTGAGCCAGAATGAAACATTGTCTCCGCTTTGAATAGAAAATAACTGCGGTGTGATTAACCAGTCTTCACCTTGTCCGGTGATCTCATAATTTATGAAAGCAGATTTATTTCCTGTGTGCGCCTCATCAATCGAGCTTGCCCAGGCGACAGGTCCCGAAACATTTACTGTGGTCCATCCGGGTGGAGGAAATGAGTAACCCTCAAAGCTTTCATTTAACTGTTGAGCTAAACTACATTGGGTTATGAATAGGGAAAAAATAATAAAAAAGAAGGGTTGAATTTTTTTCATAAAAAAGTTTTAGAGTTCTCAGGGTGACTTACGATTTATAAAAATGTACAGATTGATTTTTCGGAGAAAATTTAGCAGGACTATAAGTGGTTTTTTGAGAATTTCGGTTAGGGGCATAAAGATAAAAAAATGATATGAAAATAAAA
>JALZAJ010000519.1 GCA_030948465.1 Bacteroidota bacterium | reverse complement strand
GAGTAAAACGCTTGTTTTACCATTCTCTCTATTTCTATTAATCCAGGTAATAATACTGTCGTAAATTTCCTGTTGCGGCTTCCATTTGTAAATTGGCAGCCCAAAAGTTGATTCTGTAATGAATGTATTGCATGCAATTGGTTCGAATTTTCCGCTCAGGCCATCGTCCTCCACTTTGAAATCGCCGCTTACAACCCACACTTCTCCCTTGTATTCCAATCGTACCTGCGAGGAACCGATGATATGGCCTGCGGGGTGCAGCGACACCTTTACGCCATGTATGTCGATAGCTTGTGACCACTCAAGAGTCTGATAGTTATTTTGTCCGAGCCTCAATTCAAGAATGGGTTTGGTATAAGTGTGGCATAGATAATAAGAATGGCCGAAGTAAGCATGATCGCCGTGACCGTGAGTAATGATTGCTTTTTCGACTGGTTTCCATGGATCTATATAAAAATTGCCTTGCTCACAATACAGACCTTTATCAGTAAACGAAATTAAATTGGGCATAGCTGGAAACTTACAAATAACCTGCCTGAATCTCTTCAGCGCAATAACAAAAAATGATAGAAATAGTTGGGGTTAAAAAGAAAATGATCTGAAGAAATAAAGAAAGCGAACGCTCCTGCTTCAGGAATTTTATTTTCAAATAACCAATTATCTTTCCAACTCTTCTCCCAACCCGATTACCGTATTAACTAATATCTCAAAATCTTCTTTTAATGTGCGATGATTCGTATTTGCGACGCGTAAAGAATATTTTCCATTCAATGTAGTGTATGAGGGCAGAGCTACGCCGCTCTCGTGCAGACGAAATAATAATTCCTTGTTCAAAATATTTAGTTCTTCATCATCTTTCATTTTACCCACATAGCGGAAACAAAGAATATTCAAAGGTGCGGGTGCTGTCAATTGCAACCTGGGGTCAGCAACTACCAGCGATTTTAGGTATTGAACCTGTTCAATGTTTTGTGTAACCATCCGGCCAAATTTTTTGATGCCGTGTTCTTTTATTGACATCCAGATTTTCAATGATTTAAAGCCTCTTGATAATTCAACGCCATAATCACTGAACCAAATATCTCCACCGGCCATTCCCCTGGTTTCGTGTTGCAAATAAGAAGCTTGCAGGGAAAATGCTTTGTAATGAAGATCCTTGTTACGGACCAGGGTGCCGGCCGCTTCATAAGGAATATACATCCATTTGTGCATGTCGAATGCCAGCGAATCAGCCCTTTCAAGGCCGTCAATCACGTGTTTATATTTTTGTGATAAAGAAAGCATAGCGCCTATCGCGCCATCTACGTGAAACCACATATTTTCCCTTTGACAAAGATCGGCCAGGGCGCTTAAATCATCACAAGCTCCTGTATTCACGGTTACAGCATTCCCGATTATACAAAATGGTTGTAAGCCTGCCTCCCGATCCTGCGTAATTTGCTTTTGCAATTCGCCAATATTAATTTCGTAATTATCATTTACGGACACGAGTCTTAAAGAATCACTTCCGAGCCCCAAGAGCTCAATTGATTTATTTACGCAGTTGTGTACCTCAGTTGAAGCATAAATCATCATTCTTTTTTGTGAGCCATAAACTCCCTCTTTCCGAAGGTTAAATTCTGCTTTAGCATATCGCGCAACGGTAAGTCCAATGAGATTTGCCATGGATCCGCCGCTCACTATTAAGCCGCTGGCATTTTCTGGAAATCCAAACAATACTTTAAACCATTCAATTAATTGTTTTTCAACCAATCCTCCTACCTGGTTGCCGCCTCCCTGGTTAATATTAATGCCGGCAGCCAGCATATCAGCAAGCATGGCAAATGGAGTTCCGTTGCCCATCACCCATCCCCAAAATCTAGGATGAATATTGCCAGTTGGATAAGGCAGAACATTAGTCTTGAAATCCTGGTAAATTTTCTGATGTAATTCCCCTTCCGTTGGAACAGGTTGATTAAAATAATTTTTTACTTCCTCCGTTGGTTCATTCCAAACTTTCCGGTCGCGGACAGTTGAAAGAAATTTCATCATGTCTTTTATCATTTTTACTCCAAGATTTTCCATCAGCTTCCAATCTTCCGGATCAAGTGTTTCTTCATTTTTGTGCATAATAATTTTTTAATATAAAAATTAATTTCTTAAAAATAAGGTTCAATGGCTTAATTAAGGTTGACGTTCAGCCATTAAGAAAGAATCTAATATTGCAATTTCTGATAATATTGGAAAAAAAATTGACGAAATACCATAATTTTTTCCCCTAAAGCCGTTTTTCTTCAATAAAACTTCATTTTTGGTTTAATTTTTGCCCTTTTGGCAAAATATTATTAAAAGACTTTAATTTCCTATATAAATACCATTTTTTTTGAAAGAATCGACAAAAACTGACTGGGCGCCTATATAAAGGCACCTATAAAGGAAGTTATACCTACTGATTCCCCCTAACTAATCATTATTTATAACCATTTTGAATCTAACATTTTATGACAAGACTGAACTTTACCCTCTACAAAAGGGCATTCCCCTACTTATGCTTTTTTGCTACTTTTTTTAATTATTTTCATGCAGATGCCCAACAATCTTTAATTAATGTAAACGGCTGGAATGCTTATGTTCATTTACCCTGGGATTATTATTTAAACCCTACCGCTACTTATCCAACTATAATCTTTTTCCCTGGCACCGGAGAAGTTGGCTCCAACGCAAGTCTTGTTATTAATAATGGACCTGGCGCCTATATTAAACAAGGATGGAACGGTAACGTAAAAGTAGGACCAGACAGTGTAAAATTTATTGTGATAAGCCTGCAGCCATCAGCACTATGGCCAATCGAAACCCAAATGGATACAAGAATTCAGACCCTAAAAAGTTTATACCGAATTGATAATCAACGGCTGCATTTAACAGGTCTGTCGATGGGAGGCTGGTGCGGAACTACTTATGTTACCGCAGACCCCTACGGTGGGCCCTATTATTATGCCAGCCAGGTTGCAACGGTAGTTGAAGTGGAAGGAGTAAGACCAGATGATAACCAACCTTATCCTCAATTATTTGACAACTTCGCCAACTCCGGCGGAAGGCTTTTAGGCTTTGAGCAAATAAATGATGGAAGGGACATACAAACAAGAGTGAACCGAATGAATTACACGAGGCCTAACTCCGGAATTTTTGTTTCAACGGCTTTTGGTAACGGGGGCCACTGTTGCTGGCAACAATTTTATGGAGGAAATGGAACGGCGCCGGGCATTTTTCTACTTGATGGGGTGAATCAAAATATTTATGAATGGATGGCTCAAAATCCGTTACCCCCTCCATCGACGAATCAGCCGCCAGTAGCTAATGCCGGAGGTGATCAAACAATAACGTTACCGGTAAATACGGTAACAATTACGGGAAGCGGAACGGACCCTGATGGCACCATTGCAAGTTATTTATGGACACAAATTTCCGGGCCTTCCTCCGCAGGTATTGTTAATTCAAATTTACCAACAGTTACATTAAATAATCTTTTGCAGGGAGTTTATCAATTTCAATTAAAAGTAACTGATAATGCGGGTGCTACGAATACTGATGTGATGCAGGTAACTGTAAATGC
>JALZAJ010000517.1 GCA_030948465.1 Bacteroidota bacterium | reverse complement strand
CCAAGCAACGGAGCAAAGAACGGAAACAATACGCCGGTGCTTGCAAGCACTTCAGCGATGGTTAATGTAATGCCTGAATCATTTAATATATAGGCAAATCCTAAAACGGAAGCAATAGTAATAATGGGAAATTTTAATTGTTTCAACGTTACAATAAAAACCTGCAATCCTTCTTTAAATTTTAAGCCGGTCATTGGAATAGAGATGATGGCAGAAATGAAAATAGCAGTACCCGCAGCAGATAAATAATTAAACTTAAAAACATGGGGAATCAATTCGTTTTTGTAATCGCGTATCGAATTGTTAAGTCCGGGAAAATCGAACTGCGTTGATCCTGCAACATTGAGGAGTTGCTTAACCGGCGGCAAACCCCAGGCAATAATTACAATGGTTAAAATAATAAAGGGTGAGCACGCTCTTATGATTTCTCCCGTTGAATAAATTATTGAAGAATCAATTATTGGCGCGGGCTCGTTCCGGAATCTCCATATAGTTTTTGGCTTCCAGAATCTTAAGAAAACAGAAAGGCAAATAATTGATCCAACGCCGGCAATTATATCCGGTAACTCAGGGCCCATGAAATTGGATATGAAACACTGTAACACTGCGAATGAAACACCTGATACCAGGATAGCAGGTAAAACTTCTCTTGTTTTTTTTATTCCGCACATTAATACGACCAGGTAAAACGGTAGCATCAGCGACAAGGCGGGAAGCGTTCTCCCTACCATTTGTGAAATGGCAAGTTCAGGAATGGAAGAAACCTGTGATGCAACGGTTATTGGAATACCAATGGATCCGAAGGCGACTGGTGCTGTATTGGCAATAAGACAAATTCCGGAAGCATATAATGGTTCAAAACCTAGCCCGACTAACATTGCAGCGGTAATAGCGACTGGCGCTCCAAAGCCGGCAGTTCCCTCAAGAAAAGAGCCAAAAGAAAAAGCAATCAGCAAGGCCTGTATTCTTCTATCGGGCGTAATGGATGCCATGAAATGTTTGATGATTTCAAACTGTCCGCTCTTTATGGTTAAGTTAAAAAGGAATACCGCAGGAATAATAATCCAGCATATAGGAAACAGCCCGTACAGTGCACCGTTTGCGGTAGATAACAGCGCAAGCTTAACCGGCATTTTATAAAAAAGAATGGCAATGAATATGGCGATAACAGTAGCGAGTAAGCTTGACTGGTAGCCTTTCATTTTTTTGATGATGAGCGCCCAGAAAATAAAAAGAATCGGGACGATCGCCAGCAATGCAGAAAAAAGAAAATTGTTTAAGGGATCAATAGTTTGTTGCCATTCCATGTGTTCTTGCCCGTTACTGATTTACATTCTAATTTTTTAGGCCGGAGGTTTAAAGAACCTGCTTTTTATCCAAACCTTTTTATTCAGGATTTCGGTTGTATAAAATTTAATTCGCCAGGGTAGAAATATTTTTCATTGAAATGATATTTTTTAATCTTAAAAAAATTTCGAAGCAATAAAAAAAGCAATCACCGATAAAACGAGCCCATACATAAATACGTTATACGATATCTTAAGCATCCGGTATTTTTTACCCAACACCACTCCTTGTTCGTATAGATTTCTCAGCATGGCAATGTACAGAGATTGTTTCTCTCCCATTATGTTCAGCATAAAGTTGCTGTACTCGTCAAAGTTCATATTGAAGAAATTGCCAAAAAAAAGAAGGTTTACTTTATTTTGCAGGAAGTCGTTTTCACTAAATTTTCTTTTGGCAACATTGGGCCGCGTTGCCAGAATTGAAAAGATAACCGTTGCCAGGTTTACGATCAGCAGCATGATGACTGGAAATGTAAGGTTTGGATAATCATTCATTTTTCTAACGACTATTCCCAATAGCAACGAGATAATTATTGTATTTACCGAAATCATTATATGCGCTTTGGTATCTGCCTGGCTGCTGAGCCGTTGGCTGGTAGCGGAGGTTGTTCTAAACATCGTCTCGACGGTTCGGTCGGCGGAATTCATTTTACTTTCCCGGCTCTTGTCCTTATTTTCTATTGCACCGGGCTTATCATCAGGCATGGCGGCTATTGAGTTACCGGTAATGGATAGCAATGGATTTTTTTTCCTGAGCTTATCCAGGTTCCATTGTTTAGTAGTGTTCAGGCGGCTCTCGCAAAAGTCAGTATAATATTTATGGTTTTCCAGCATTTGTATCGTGCCTCTTTTCCATTCATTTTTATCAATAGCGATCTTGTTAAGCAATGCAGATTCTTTACGCTTTAATTTATTATAAGCTGAAAAATTTTCAGTACCTAAATAAAATGAACCCGCATCGGAAATAATATTTACTAAAAGTGTTTTGGTGGAGGAATTGGTTTTAGAGGAAAGGATGCAGTTTTTTATAGAATCAATTGTTTCTTTTTCAACACCGGCACCTGTAAAAAATTCTTCCGCTAGTGCAGCGCTTTCCTGTTGAGGATGCAAAACATCTTTGTAATATCCCACATTCAAAAACCAGGCTGCGGCCATTACTATAAACAATTCCTTTTCTTCCAGGGAATAATGTTGCGCGATTTGATTGGTAATAGCCACTACATTTTTAGTATGATCGGGATTATGATAAAGCAGCTTTGGATTGTCGTGCCTTCGCATATATTTCAGTACAAATGCTTCCGCCTGCTTTAACAATAATCCGTAATCCATACGCTTATTTTTACACTTAAAATTACTTTTGGAATATAAGATAATGAAAAGTAAGATGACTTCGCCAAGTGAGCAAAAGCATGCACACAAATTAGTTACCTGACCTGGTTTATTTTCACGCTTTTTCGCAGCATCATAAAAGCCATAATCCCGGCACAGCCGGCTGTTTGCAAATAAAAAGCCTTGCCGGACTAATATTTATTTAACAGGGAAGCGAGACTATAAATTCACTTCCTTCACCTTCTTTGGTTTCAAATTTTATATCACCTCCATGAGCTTTAATAATATCATAGCTCATAGATAAACCTAATCCTGTTCCCTGCCCTGTTGGTTTGGTGGTAAAGAAAGGTTGAAATATTTTGTCCTGCACTTTTTTGGAAATGCCATTGCCATTATCCTTTACCGAAATGATAACCTTTAAATCGCCTGACTGAGACTTGACAGCTTTTGTTGTAACCGTCACTATCGGTTCGTACGCTTCACTCGCCGGAGCCTGCCCTGATACAGTCGCGAAGTGCCGGGAATTTCTCATTTTTGTTTCTATCGCATAAAATGCGTTGTTGTATAAATTCAGTAACATTCTTCCAACATCCTGCGGAACGATGTTTATTTTGCCAATGCTCTCATCAAAATCTGTTTTCAGCACTACATGGAATAATTTGCTCGCAAAATCTTTCGGATCTTTTGTTTGCACTCCATGATAACTCAATTCTAAGTATTCCTCCGCTAAGGCATTAATATTTGTTAGCTGTTTCTCCCCCACACTAAATCTCGAATGCTGCAACATACCTTTTACAATAGCGTCTGCACGGGTGCCATGTTCATTTATTTTTTGCTCATTCTCTTTAATATCATCTGAAATTGCTTTTGCATCGGCAAGGTTGCCTTTACCTATTTCCTCCTGCATCTCTTCGATCAACTCCTTATTTACCTGGGAAAAATTATTGACAAAGTTTAAAGGATTCTGGATCAAATGGGCAATGCCTGCAGTAAGCTCACCGAGCGTCGCCATTTTTTCAGCCTGGATGAGTTGGGATTGGGTCGCTTCTAATTCTTTCAGCGTTTCTTCTATTTTTTTCTTTTGTGCTTTTACTTTTTCATTTTCTTCTTTTATTTGCCTTGTGGCCACTACTATTTTACGTTCAAGTTCTTTCTTTTGAAAAATTATTCTCCGGTTGTTCCACCGGAAGGATAAAATAATAATAGTTATAAAAATTGCTGCATACACCACATACATCCACCAGGTTCGCCACCATGGCGGAAGCACTTTAAACGTATAGGCGATCGGCTTGCTCCATACCCCTTCCGGGCTTTGTGCTCTTAACATAAAGGTGTAAGTGCCTTCATATATATTACCGAAGTTGACAAACGTTTTGTATCCTGGGGGAGACCACTCTTTATCATAGCCCTTCAGCATGTACTGGTATTTTACCAGGAAATTTTTTCCGGTTTCAATCGCATTGAAGTCAAAGCTGATGTTATTATAATAATATGGAAGCGTTAGTTTTTGAGGAACCGGGTTCCATTTTGTAATGCCTTCAAAAGATATATTTTTAAATTTGGTGCGTAGAGAATCTCTTTCACGGTAACTCAACCTGCGCCCAAAAGTATTCACCTCATCAGTGATAATGGGGGCAGTGGTATTGCTATCTGTCTTTTCATTTATCCGCGACGGATCAAGATCGCTCCAGCAGATATTTTCATTATTGATCTTAACATTTTTAAGAAAGACCGCAGGGGGAACCAGGTTGTTAGTGATCACTGCCTTGGGGTCGAAGCGTACAAGTCCTGTTTTATCCGAACCTGTGCCAACCCATATAATTCCCCTGCTATCTTTGAACATCGCTCCAAGACCTGCATTTACATCTTTTACCGGGTATCCGGTTTGGGAATTAAATATTTTACCCACCGCCCATTCCTTTTCAAATCCTTTAGAAGAATTTACCCGCTTTAGCTCACATATTCCAAGATTGGTTCCTATGTATAATTTTTCATCATTGTCCTCAACCACCTGTGTTACAAAATTATCCGGAAGCCCGTCAGTTGTTGTATAGGATTGAAATAATTTGCCCGTTGCTGTTTTCTTATCCGCAGTTTCGTTTCGCATTACGCTTAATCCTTGCTGGGTCCCAAACCATAAATTGCCTGTTCTATCCTGCGTGATGGCCCAAACTACATTATCAGCCAGGCCCTGCGCCGTGGTATAATTTGTAAAACTATTCCCGTCATATTTACTTACACCGCCTCCTAAAGTACCAAGCCAAATATTTCCCCTGTAATCTTCATTAATGCTAAAGACCACATTACTTGCCAGGCCCTGGGCTGTGGTATAATTGGTAACGCTTTTCCCATCGTATTTATTTACGCCACCCCCGGAAGTACCGATCCAAAGGTTGCCTTTTGTGTCCTCGAAGATGCTAAAAATAACATTGTTTGCGAGCCCCTGCAGGGTAGAATAATTAGTGAAGCTTTTACCATCGTATTTACTTATTCCCTTACCGGATGTGCCGAACCAAAGGTTGCCCATCTTATCTTTCCCTATACAATAGATTACATTATCGGCGAGCCCCTGGGCTTTGGTGTAATTGATGAAACTATTACCGTCGTACTTACCGGCTCCGCCACCAGCAGTCCCAAACCATAAGTTTCCATTAATATCCTCGGCAATACCAAAAACCACGTTATTGGGAAGCCCCTGAGCCATAGTAAAATTCGTGAAGCTATTGCCTGCATATTTGCTTAACCCACCTCCATAGGTACAGAACCAAAGATTACCTTTTTCATCTGCACTTATGCTTCGTACCGTATTGTTGCACAGTCCCTGAGCCGTGGTATAGTTTGTAAACATTTCGCCATCATATTTACTTACGCCGCCATTCAGCGTTCCGAACCAAAGATTGCCTTG
>JALZAJ010000515.1 GCA_030948465.1 Bacteroidota bacterium | reverse complement strand
TTCTATAACAGTATTTAAAAAAGATTTCAGTTCTTCTATAATTTTTACATTTGCGTCAACCATGAGTTTGTTTTTAGTAGAACACAAAGAACTGATCTTTTTTAGTTCCTAACTCAATGGTTTTTATCCGTTTAATCCTTAACTAAATGACATTGAGCGGACGCTTGCGCCAACCTTGCGCCAACAGTGGAAAAAAGCAAAAAGTGCGCAAACAACTATCGTAATTATTTGCCTGGTAATGTGAAGCACGTTTAATTGATTTGAATGGAGCAGCTAACGGATGATTTTGTGTAACCTGTCACCAAATTAATTATAAATATAGAAAAACAAACTTTATCTCTGACTGGTATTGATGGAAAGCAGGATATAAATTTTTGTTAGCTGTTAGAAAGAATAAGAGGAATATATCTTTCAGTTGAATGATATAAATAGAACTTACTCTATTGGCATTATAGGTAACTACATTAATATGCAGACAAAGCTTCATGTTTTAGCCTATCAGCTTCCGCCGGGGTAACCTTTTTACCATTCCAAATGGCCGATTCCCAATCACCATACATAGGATTGGGTAATATGATAAATACATCACCAAATAAATCACTATTATCTCTCACCAGATTGCGGCGTGTGTCTGATGGTTGCTGGTAAAACATTTTATGAAAGTCATTAAGATTATCACCAATTAATAATGCAATTGAATATTTTGATTTTATTTTTGCTCTGCGATATTCTTTATCTGAAGTTGAATCCTGTAATATTACATGAATTGTATCTGCCTGTGGAAAGCCTGCGGCTATTAAATTCTTTATTGTAGCATCCCGTTCTTCCACTCTTCTGTTACTTATATAAAAGCATTGAACACCCATTTTGTCTGCATATTGGAAAAAGGCAACAGCTCCGGGTAAAGCGGCTGCAGATGATTTACTTGTCCAATCTTTCCAATTAACTTCAGTATAAGTTCTGTGATGTAGAATATCGCTTACTTGTTGAGGACTGTTATCTAAAATGCTTTCATCAATATCAGTGACTATAGCTAAAGGCAATTCATCTTTTTTGTGCAATGAAATTTTTCCTGTGAGCCTTATTTTTGCTAAAGCAAATGCCTGATAACATAAAGCCTTATACTCGCCACTGCTTTGTTGCCATAGCACAGCGTTCAGGCTATAATCAGGTGAAGTAATACTTCGTGAACTTTTGTTATGTGTTATTGTTGTCGGAACAGCAAATGACTTTTGTATTGGTAACTGCTTTTTTGCTTGTGCGTGTGCAAAAGAAGAACTGATAATCATACATACTATTGTAAACAATAAGCAAGTCTTCATATTTAATTGTTATGTAAACAAAATTAATTAAAAGGCTCCGATTTTATTTTGAAAATCTTGCCAGTTACAGGTGTTAAATTATATCCCTGTGCTGGTTTCGTGTGGAATGCAACCCGGCAGCGGGTTTCCATGAATCAATTAATACCATCATATATTCTTCTCTTATGAAAACATCTATCCAGTATACTGTAGCGAATGAAATAAAATACAACTTATCATTATCGTGAAATTTATATTTTCGGCTCATAGGTAAATGTACAAATCTCTTTTATATTCATAGCACAAGCGGACGCGCTAACGTAACCTTGCGCTAATTGGGGATAATTTCGCAGTGCAAATTGAGGGTTCTTTTAATTTTTTTATTCTTACATTTGACCTTATAACCGTATAAATACCAAATTAATTACTTTATGAGAATTGCTACTGGCTCTTTTGCATCGATCCTTTTATATATATTTTTTGTAGTTCATAGCGCCGGGCTCACTTCCTGCAAAAAAGAGACAATATACGACACTACATATATTACTAAAACTGATACTACAATTATTAATCATACTGATACACTGATTGTAACGGATAGCATATATAATATTACTGACGGGCTTGTAGCATACTACAATTTTAATGGAGGAAATTTAAATGATAGCAGTGGCTATGGCAATAACATTGTCTTTAATAATGCAGCATCGACCTCAGACAGGTTTGGCAAACCTGGTAACGCTTACCTTTTTAATGGCAGCACCAACTATATGTATGCTAATAATTCATCTTCATTGAACCCTAATAATACCATTACTTTAATGGCAATTGTAAAAATAAACGGGTTTTACACAGGAGCGTGTAATGTAAACCAAATATTTGGGAAGGGATTGGATAACAGTTTTGGCGAATATTATCTGCGATTTTCTGATTACGTTACTAATTCATGTACAATTGCCGGTAACATTAATAATGAAACTTTTGCTGCTGCATATGCCTCGCAAATAGGCATGGGAGGTGTTGACACACCTGTGGTAAAAACGGGGGTGTGGTATAATTTGATATTCACTTACGACGGCTTTACGGGAAAATTTTATATTGACGGTAAGTTAAAAAAAACATGGGCAGGTTTCTCCAATCTAACAGCAAATACCAACAAGCTTTTTATAGGAGCTTATGAAGATTTAGCCGCGCATCCTTACTGGTTTAATGGAGTGATAGATGAAATAAGAATATACAACAGAGATCTGCCTTATGGAGCGATAAACCGGTTAACTCAGTTAAAAGATTAGTTTCTATCACGGGCAGGAACCGCGCCTGGCGCGGGGAAGCAATTTAATTATCGCTCTTGCTGGTGTTTCTAAAAAAATTCTAGTTTATATATAGCCACCGCAGCCGTTGTTTGGTGTTCGTGTGTGGGACTTAGCAGCAAAGCAATCACCAACAACACTTAAGAGGGATATGAATTAAAATAAAGTAAAACTATACTTACTTTAGATAACTTAGCAAGTAATAAAATGCATTTATTATTACAACACACGAGTTTGGCTTACTTACACATTGGATGGTTTACAATAAATGATGCTATGGCGTCAAACAGATGTTGGTAATGCCAGGCCGCAAAAATCCATCAGCACTACCTGCCCCGCCCTTTGCGGGGAACACCAGACATCGGCAGCTTGTTTTAGATATTTGTAAATATTTTTATTTGGAAAGTGAAAGACCAACAAAGGAAGAAAAACTAAATAGATAAAACTATGAAAAATAACAAATTGCTGCGAATGGACAATGTCGGCATTGTTGTACAATCCCTTGACGACGCTATTTCTTTTTTCACAGAGATAGGTCTGAAACTTGAAGGGCGAGCCATGGTTGAAGGAGAATGGGCTGGTCGTGTTACCGGACTGGGCAATCAGCAAGTAGAAATTGCTATGATGATTACACCTGATGGACACAGCCGACTTGAGATTTCCCGATTTCTTACCCCGCCAACTATCGCAGACCACCGGAC
>JALZAJ010000507.1 GCA_030948465.1 Bacteroidota bacterium | reverse complement strand
GATTTTTTACCGGATTTAAGGTATCGTCATCATTGAATGCATTGCCCCACATGGCTGGCCATAAATAATTTGCTTTTAGTCTTAATAAAAGTTCAAATATTTTTTCATAAACAAGATGATTAACGCCACCGAAAATTTCCCTGGTCCATCCTGAAAATGCAGGCGCTTCATCATTAATAAATATGCCACGATACTTGACTAACGGATGGTCCTGCAGGAAAATATTTTTGGAAACATATATCTCCTTTTTCTTTTTTACAGGAACATCGGCCCACCAATACCAGGGCGACACCCCGATTTGTTTTGATAACTCCAATACTCCGTAAGCGGTTCCTCTTTTATCGCTTCCGCCTATCACCAATGCATTATCAATCCCCTTAAATGGATTTTTTACAATCTGCATTTGATAGGCTTCCCACTTGCCGTTCAGGCTATCTGTCTTTAGTTTTTTTGTTTGAATAAGTTGTTTTATAAAAGATGATTGAGCTATACTGCCAATAATAATTATATTTTTTCCGGAGGGAGAAATAGTATGATCGATGACAGGTTTTTTCCCGGTAACTTTTTCAACGTCATCCTGTAAAAGTGAAGCCGTGTTTTGTATCAGCCAACCATCATTCGCATCAGTATAAATTGGAGCAGCATCGTTTGAAACCATTGGAAAACTTCCGGTTTCACTTTTTTCACTAATAAAATTTTGACAATAAGATTTGCTTAATAAAAGAAATAAAAAACTTACCAGGCAAACAATCTTTTTCATAACAGTAATTCAAATATTTTAAAGCAGTTTACTAAAATCCAATAGAATTACCACCATCTACAGGCAGCACAACACCAGTGATATATTTCGAAGATTCTGTTGCAAGGAACAACGCCGCATCGCCAATATCAGCGGGCATTCCCAAAGCGCCCATGGGAGTTCTCGAGATTACTTTACTTTTTCTTTCCTTATCATTGTTTAATGCTTTGGCCGACATATCCGTTGCAATAAAACCAGGCGCTATGCAATTCACCCTGATGCCTTTTGGAGAAAGTTCAACCGCCATAGCTCTTGTCATTCCTTCAATTGCGGCCTTGGATGCGCTGTAAGCAATTACTTTCGGCAGGCCGTATTGCGACGCCATGGAGCTTATATTGATAATGCTTCCGCTGCCTATTTCAATCATACATTTTACCACTTCTCTTGAAAGCGAAAACATGGCAGTGACATTGGTATGCATAATTTTTTGAAAGTCGTTATCAGTCACTTCAATAAAATCTTTCTTTAAATTGATACCGGCATTGTTTACAAGAATGTCAATTTTTTTATGTTCTTTCGTCAGTTGATCTACGAGTTGTGGAATTGCTGAAAGATTGTTTAGATCAAAGGAAACAGGCACGCAAAGCTTGCCCAGGCTGGCTTTTGCAACGTCTAATTTCTTTTTATCCCGGCCAATAATAATAGTAAGGATATTATTTTGAATAAATTTTCCGGCTATTGCTAATCCAATTCCGGATGCGCCGCCCGTTACTATTGCAATCTTCTTTTTGTTTTCCATTGTTTATTTGTTATGATATCAAAATGTTTATTTAAATTTTTTTATCCCTTGCATAAGGAAATTTCGTATCGCAACCAAAGGCGGCATCCATTTTCAGCAAACGATGAACTAAAAAAAGCAAGATAGAATAGTATGATAGAAATCTTCTTCATAAAATGTTTATCATTGAAAGGATCATGCTGATTTCTTTTTTTGAGACGACCCTCTTATTACAATCTCCGACCGGAGAATGATGGTACTTGTGGAGTGCATAACTGTGTTCCCTTTTAAATGATTGATAAGATTACGTGCTGCTGCCTCGCCCATTTCATAACCCGGATAATTGATGGTCGTAAGGTTTGGCTCTATTACTTTTGAAACAGGATCGTTATTGAAACCTGCAAATGCGATATCTTCCGGAATACGGATGCCAGCTTGTTTTAAAGCCAGCATGCATCCCACCGCACAATTATCGTTTGCTGCAAAAACACCGTCAGGCCGCTGTTTCATGTTCATTATAGTTTCTTTTGCCGCCATTCCTGCCTCCATGCTGAGGTTTCCTATGATCACATTTCTTTGGTCAAATTTTATATTATGGTCTTTTAATGCCTGCCTATATCCTTCTAGCCTGTCTCTATAAACATTCTGTTTGGGTACTGCTGTTAAATGAACAATTCTTTTACAACCCTGTTTAATCAAATGCCTGGTTACCTCGTAGGCTGCTTTCTTATTGTCTATAACAATATTGGTATGATGCCGTTGATCCATTACCCTGTCAAAAAAAATAACAGGAATATTTTTTTGGTGAAAATTTGCAAAATGATTTAGGTTTTCTGTATCATAAGCAAGCGAAACTAATAATCCATCTACACGGTTTTTGAACATGGTTCTGGCGCTTGCGATTTCATGTTTCATTTCTTCGGAAGACTGGCTGATGATAAGATTATAGCCCTCACTATTAACAACGCTTTCAATGCCTGCGATTACCGACGACATGAAATTGCTGTTGAGCCTCGGAACGATTACTCCAATAGTTTCAGTTTTTGAACTGCGAAGATTGCGGGCAACATGGTTGGAACGATAATTCATTTCCTCAGCGGCTTCCATAATTTTTTTCTTCGTCTTTTTATTTACAACCGGATCATCTTTTAAAGCCCTGCTTACAGTTGCTATCGACACATTCAACTTGTCTGCAATGTCATATATCGTAACTTCTTTTTCCATCATTATTTGTTGGATCCTGGCAATAGTTCAAAACTAGGTTATACTTCAATATGCTGCTCTAAGCTTAATGCAGCCGTTTTTTTTAAAGAAGAATTTCTTATTAAAAGTTCAGTACGCACAACAATGGTATTCGTATGATGCATGTTACTGACGCCTTTTAAATGATTGATCAAATTTCTCGCTGCAATTTCTCCCATATCTATTCCCGGGTAATTAATTGTCGTAAGGGTAGGCTCAATTAATTTACCAATCGCATCATTATTGAAGCCAACGATAGCAATATCACCCGGTATATTAATTCCATGTTCTTTTAATGTACGCATGCACACCGCCGCAACAAAATCATTTGTAATAAATGCTGCATCAGGCATAGGATTCATTTTTAAAATTTCCAGAGCTGATTCTATTCCGGCCTTTTCACTAAGATCATTTATTATTAATAATTTTTCATCTAATGGAAAGCCATAATCGAATAAAGCGTCCCGGTGGCCCTTGTATCGTTGCGAATACACATTTCGTTTAGGGCTGCACGTTATATGGGCGATCCTTTTGCAGCCTTCTTCTATCAAGTGCTGCGTTGCCTGGTAACCGCATTTGGCGTTATCTATAATCACTACCGTGTTATTACCATCCTGCTCTACACGGTCGAAGAAAATAACGGGAACTCCTTTATCCGTGTAAGGCTGAAAGTGGGCGAGGTCGGGAGTATCAAATGCAAGAGAGGCTATCAATCCGTCAACTCTTTTATGAAATAAGTTTTTCGCATTGGCCTTCTCTTTTAAATAACTTTCTGAGGAGTGCGCAATAATAAGATCGTAGCCGGACTCTGCAGTTACTTTCTCAATTCCTGCTAATACAGAAGTGATAAAAGTACTTTTCAGTTCATGAATAATAACTCCTATTGTATTCGTTTGCTTTTGTCTCAGATTTCGTGCAAAGTGGTTGGTACGATACCCCATCTGGTCTGCTAACTCAAATATTTTTTTCCTGGTTTTTATATTTACTGCCGGGTCATCTTTTAATGCCCGGCTTACCGTAGCTATCGATATATCAAGAGCTGCGGCTATATCGTAAATGGTAACTTCTTTGCCTTTTATCATTACAATCGTTTACAGACCATTAATACCAGTAAAGCTATATAAAAAAAATTTTTATTTTCTGAAGAAAATGTAAACGATTACATTTTTGAAATAATTCCCTTAATTTAGCTTTCGAAAGCTTGATGTAAGTGCCATAAATTCCATAAAAAGCGATTGCGGTGACTATCGGCTGTCACCGATTAGAGGTTCTGCGAAATTTAAATTTTAGCACAAGGTAGATTCAGATTGGATTTAAGGAAATCTTAATAAGAACGTATCATGGCTTCTAAAAAAAGAATTTTGAAGTTTATAAAGCCAGGACGATTGCAGGCAAATTCATCATTTAAAATAACCTTTTTTTTATCAGTATTGAGATTTGTATTCATTATGCTGTGTTCATTTGTGGTGGTAAATTCAGCAATCTATGGACAAACTTCAAAAGTAAATGCAGGACAAGGCAGCATTGAAGGCAGGGGGCGCATCAGCATTAATGAAGGATGGCTTTTCATGAAATATACTTCTGAGCCTGATACTCTTATTTATGATGAACGTCCTTCTGTTAGCTGCTTTCGCAAGAGCATTAATAACAGCCGATAATATTTTAAACAACTCTGATTATAAAAAACTAGGGGAAGACCGTTATGCATCTTTTGATAGTGGCAAGGGAAAAGAATTTGAAGAAGGAAAAGTATCACTTGAAGATTTAAGGACCTATGCAATTGAAAAAGGCGAGCCCGAAATGATAAGTGGCAAACAGGAATATTATGAAAATATAATTAACCGTTTTATCTGATAGTTTCAAACCAGCACAATGTCATTAGTAAACACAACCTCCGGCGCTGCCTCCACAAGTTTTCAAAAGGGAAATCCTGCATATATAATATTGCTTACGTTAGTAGCCACATTAGGAGGTTTATTATTTGGCTATGATACTGCGGTATTTTTACTGTTGATAAATTTGGCCGTAAGCCTTTGATGATTATAGGTTCCATTGGCATGGCAGTAAGTATGATCGCTTTACGCTTTGCATTTTATTTTAACCAATTAGGAATTGTCGCATTAATTTTTATGCTTGTTTACACGGCTGCCTTTGCTATGAGTTGGGGGACCTGTTTGTTGGGTATTGCTGGCAGAAATTTTTCCAAACAGTATTCGAAGCGCACTATCAATCGCCGTGGCAGCGCAGTGGATAGCCAATTGGGTGGTATCTCTTACCTTCCTCATTACGAATGATAATGTTTGGCTTACTCATAAATTCCTTCATGGATTTTCTTACTGGATATACGGAGTGATGGGAATTTTATCAGCCGTCTTCAGGTGGAAATTAGTGCCGGAGACGAAGGACAAAACATTGGAAGAGATAGAACACTTGTGGAAGAGAAAGCCAAAGCAAACTGTTGAAGACGCATTATTCACGAATGTTGAATTTTAATAAATGATTGTCCCTCTCCTTTGTCCGAATGGGCTCCTTTGGAGAAGAGGGGCTTGGGTGAGGTTCACTGTAAACATTCTCAAATTTGATCGCACGCTAATATATTTTTCATGAAAAAAATTTTCCTTCTTTTCTGCACATTTCTTTTCATTTATAACAATAATGGCTACACGCAAAATCCGGCGTATTTAATCCTCTTCAAATAAGTTTACAGGATGATTATTTCCCGGGACCCAACTTCATTTGCCGTAACAAATTTCAAAATATAAGTTCCTTTAGAAACATTTGATACATCAAGCTTTGTGGCGCTTGTGACATTTGTCCATCTCTTTAATAAACTCCCGCTTCCACTTATTAATCTTACTTCTGTTATTGGTTCAGCGGTTTTAATATTTACAAAATTATGAGCAGGATTTGGCGAAATAACTATGCTTAATTTTTTACTGAAATCTATTCTTATAATTTTACTGTATGTAAAATTTCCATCAGCATTTATTTGCTTTAATCTATAATAATTAAACCCCTTTGCAGGCACATTATCTATCAATGAATAATTATTTGTGATATTATTCAAAGCGTTTACACTTCCTATCGGTTTAAAACTTAATCCATCTATACTTTTTTCAACTTCAAAATGTGAAAAGTTAATTTCATTTCCTGTTTGCCAGTTAAGCCTTATCGTCTCATTTTCTTTAGAAGCATTGAAATTAATAAGTGACACCGGCAATATACCTGATGATACTCCCAGAATATATTCTGTACTTTGGCCGGTAGCAGTAAGTGTTTTATTAGTTGTATTCGGCGTCACTCCGCAGTCTGTCCATACAGTTACCGAATTATCAGCCCTTTTGAATAAGCGAAGATTATTTTCATTGCCTGGGTTCACCAAAGGATTTCCATTATAATTATAAACAGCCGTGTAAGTTGGTGACGTACCATTTACCTGGAACACGCCGAAATATTTATTATTGGTACCCGAGTTAGCGCCGTTAGTAGTATTAGGAATTGTATCAACCCTATAAACCTGTATGCCGGCAGGATTGCCTGTAGTATTAGTAGCGGTGAATTTTTCTCCTGTTGATGCCGTGAGGTTTGCTGTTTTTGTTGCGTTAGTATAATCATAGGCGGAAGCGTCGCCGATAGAAGCTCCGCTTGTAATTCTTTTTGGAGAATTAATAAAAATACCCGCATGGCCACCCAAACTGTATGCTATGGAGTCATTGTCCTCATCAAAACGGTAGTAGGCAAAAAGATTAGCGAAAGCGGGATGCAGGGAAGTGATTTTTTTGCACATCCAATCTCTGATCTCCGTTTGTGTAAGCGCTACATTTTCCCATATCCTTGTTTCATCTATTCTTCCTGCCAGCGTACCATCGCCATTGCTGTTACCGAAACTTTGCCGAGGGCCTATAAAATAATTTCCTGTAGTGTTGCTAAAATTATCAGTATAAGAAGGAGAGCCGGAAGCAACTCCATCAATATAAAAAAGAATTTGAGTGCCCGTATATACAACTGCTACATGATGCCAGTTAGTATCTGCTATTGTGCTGGTGGAGCTAACTGCGTTGATGCCTACTTTTGTAAAAGTCAAAGTATTATCATTTAAAATACCAACTCCCCATGAGCCATTATTATCTCCGACAAATAAAACTTTGCCATAGTTGTTTAAAGTAGTTTCAACGGTATCTCTCTTTAGCCAGGTTTCATAAGTAAAAGGTTGCACTCCAAAATCAAACCCACTCCCAATATTAATATAGGGAGTTGTAGCGAGGCTTCCTGTGGATGTTAATAAAATTCCGTTACCGCTGCCCGGCTTTTTCCCATCACTTACATAGTTATCGAAAACCTGTGAAGAAGATAAAGTATCTTGGTAAATTTTTACTTCATCCATAATACCGTTAAACCAATATTCAAAACCAGTTTTATTTTGCCTTCCCAGAAAAAGGTCATCTGGATTATTTCCGTTAACTGTAGTTGCGGAAATATTAGTTGCCATAAGCTTACCATTAATATAAAACTTTAGCGTATTGCCACTTGCAGTTGCTACTATATAATACCATTGGTGCAGCTTTATTGCCGGGCTATCAGAAAGAACCTGTGCGTAACTTCCAGAGCCAAGCGTATTGTTGAAATAAAATCGCTTATATCCGGTAGGATCAGGATTGATATTGTTATCCGTTTCTCCTGATGCCAGGTCTACAGCACCAGGCGTTGTATTATCATCATTTCCTTTACTTACATAATAATTAGCCTGGTAATTACCATTATAAAAACCATTATGGTTTACCCATGCAGAAATGGTATAACTGCTGCCAAGTTGCAGTGATGTGCTGTTAGCAATTTGAATGAAATCGCTTGTCCCGTTAAAACTATATGCACTGTTAGGATTACCAAAACGATCTGGCGCAAGGATTGCACCATTTACAGTGCCATTATTGTTGTTTCCACTCGCATCGTTGGCATTGCCATTAAAAGGATAATATGCAACGAGGGTTTGTGCTTTAGCAGTTATACTTAAAACTATAAGGCATAAAAAGAATGTATAATATTTTCTCATGTAGATTGTTTTATTGTGTAAATGACATAAGTGAGTTTCAATAAAAGTTGCGAATTACCTGACTGGCAAGATGTGGCCTTGTGAAGGATATTGGAAAAAAATTAGAAGAATAAAATTCGCACCACGCAGCTTCACCAACAATACTACTTATGGGTAATTTATGGGAGGTAACTGTTAAATGATTAGCATGTAGATAATGAAATTTTTTGCGTAACGAAACAGTATCAGGTTATAGTTATTGTTTCTGAAAAACATATACTATTTCTCCAAATCCTGCATTAACTCCTGAAGTGATCGGAGGATAATCAGCAGTCAATGTAGTGCTGCTGTTGAGTGTAAGGGTACAAGGCCTTGTTGCTGATTGGGCATTATTAACTCCGTAAGTATATTTACCCGTGGCATTATAGGTGCCTGTACCTGAACTTGTGATATTAGAATATAGCTGATCGCCAACAGAGAAATTAAACGGTTGGCTGCCCAGTTGTGTTATCACACCGGTAGTGGCATTTGAACTGACCATCCAGGTACAAACATTTCCGCTTACTCCGCCCCACATATTAGTACTCCATGTTCCATCCAAAGTGCTTGCCTGTTTTGCGGTGTCGCTTTTTTTGCAGGAAATAAAAGCCATTAATAATATGGCGGGAAGGATTGATTTAAAAAAAGTTTTTGTTTTCATTTTTTCTCATTTAAAGTTTAATAAATTTTATCCGGTAAAGTTTTATTATTCAGGTGCGGCAAACAATACTACTTATGGATAATTTTTTTATCAAAATATTCGTGTTGATTTTGCTGTGATTAAAATCATTTACTTTAGAATATGAAATTGTATAAACACCTTTGGTTATTACTCTTTTTATCAAATGTCTATTCAACTTCAGCCGGCCAGGACACACTTCAACCACAGAAAAAAAAATGCTCACTAAGAATCCTTAATTACGAAACCGGCCTTCTTAATAATACCACCACCTTTGTTTTAACCGATGCGCAAGGGTTTACGTGGATATCAACAAAAATTGGCTTACAGCGATTTAACGGTAATAAATTAGAAACGGTATTGCCGGTTATAAACAATGCCACACAGAATATTAATCACCCTGTATATTTATTCAATCTGCACAATGGATTTATGTGGATCAGTTATAACAACCAGGTAATCGAATACAATCCTTTCAGAAATACTTTCAGAAGAATTATAACAACGGAAACTTCACGACGCGATGGGTTTGATATGGTTCCTTTAAAAGAAACCGCAGAAGGTGTTTGGTGTATGCAAAGAGAAAAAGGTATTTGTATATATTCTAAAGAAGGGAAAATTATTAAAACGTTTTCATTTTATAAAGTAGAAGATATCGATACCTTATTTTCATCAGATGATATGCTATATAAGAATATTATTGCTGTTAATGATGACTACATTTTTATTGCCAGCGCCCGCAACGAAGTTTTAAAAATTAATAC
>JALZAJ010000497.1 GCA_030948465.1 Bacteroidota bacterium | reverse complement strand
GAGCCGCAATTATTTTTACCAATACTTACCGGTAAGCTAAATGTAGCCGACTGAGCAGATGCGTCCTGGTTTATCAGGCACGCTAACCCGAACAGTGAAAGAAGTGCAATTGTTTTCATAGGTGGTGTTAAAAAATATTATTTATTGCGTTCTAATGTTGAATAATTAATTTTTTTGATTCTATTATTTCATTATTCTGAATTAGTTGAATTTCATAAACTCCGTTTGCCAAGTTGCTTGCATCAAAATGCATATAATCGTTATTAGTCGAAAATTTCATCGCAGCCATACCGGCCGCATTGAGAATATTGATCGTTGTTTTTTCCCTATTGATATTTGTGAAACTCACATTCACTTTTTTACACGCAGGATTGGGAGCAATGGTGATAGAGGCATTCTTTTGCGAAAAAATCTTTAGAATTTTTGTAAACTCAGAACTTTCAGCAGAAATTATTTTTGCTTTATAAAATACGGTGGCCGAATAGCTTTTCCCATCAATAAAATAAAAATTGTTTGTTTGACCGGTGGTTCTTTCTGCGATCATTTCCCCCGCTTCTGTAAAATTGATCCCATCAAAGCTTTTCAGTAAGATCACCTTTTCATTTTGCTGCCCGTTTATAACGCTAAGGTTTATTTCATTCCCATTGCTGGTTTTGCGTGCATTAAAATTTAATTCCCTCACAGCCAGGATACTCAACTTCGCAGTGCTGCCTGTGGAAAGTGTTCTTGCACTATCGTCATAGCTAACCGTTACAGGATCGAATGAAAGGTTATACACTAATAAATTGCCGCTTACCGGTGCGCTCAGTCCGTTACCGGCAGGGGACAGATCACCACCGCCCCAATCAAAAAAGACGATTGTGGTATCCTGCGCAAGAGTTGAACCTTTCACATGAAGCACTACCGGCCCGTTGAAATAGGAAACATTCGAGCCTATTGTTTGCGCCTGGGAGGCTATTGAAACCGCCAGTTTATTTGTTGACGGGTTGTTCCAGTTTATAACGTATTTCGGATTACCCTCGCCCCCAACAGGCACAGCTCCATTGCCTGACCCTCCGGCATAATCTTTAAAGAATTCAGAAATATCAGCGCCGAGCACTGCATTGAAATAGTTTTTTAGTGTATCGGCAGTAGCCGATTTAAGCCCTCGGTTTGTTTGATAGTTCGTTAAGGCCTGAAAATATTTTGCGTCGCCACATATCGTTCTTAGCATAGAAGCAACCATTGCTCCTCTTTTATAAATGGTATTTCCATAATTGCTGCCCCATATTCCGTGAGAGGAAGATGCATAGGAATCAGGTATCCACGCACTATGAGTTGAGTCATTTAAAGCAGCCGACTTTATACCGTTCCGGGTACCATAAGCACTAATGCCTAATGAAGGCACCAACTCTCCAACCAATGCTTCACTGTACTGGGCAAATCCCTCCGCAAGCCACAGATCGTTCCATGTACTGAAACTTACGTTATCGCCAAACCATTGATGCATGAGCTCATGTGCGAGGGTTGGTAAGTTATCAAGACTGCTGGTAGCAATACACGATGACGTTTGATGCTCGATTCCTCCGGCTCCCACAAGGCCATCATAATATCCATGCTTATCATCTTTAAAAGGGTAATCTCCGAATTTCTGGCTATAGGCCGAAAGAACAAGATTCATTTTGTCCAAATTGGCAACATTAGTAGTATAGGATCCGGCGCTTCTCCCAATAAGCAAATTATAAATTACCGGCACATTAGTTCCATTAATATTTACGGCACCTCTGTAATAATGATTGAACCTGCCCACTGATACACCAACAAGGTAAGAGGCAATGGGATAATTGGTTTTATAGGTGAACGTGCGGCTGTTGCCAACAATGGCAGAATCTACCAGCCTGCCATTAGCAATTCCCCAAAAAGTATCTGCGGCTGCGGGATAAGCCCAGGGTACATTTAAATTGATTTCCATGCTATCCACTTTATCCTGCATATCGGCTTTACATGGCCACCAGTCCCTGTCCTCGTAGGATTCTGAAACGGACATGATATAATTATACCCGGCGAAATTAAATTTCTTAAATCCTTCCGGGTAACCACCTCCGAGGTAAGGAGGCACGCCCTGGTAATAGATGGTAACCGAATCCAATGTATTTATAGGCAAAGTGGTTCCCAGATCAATGCTTAAAATGTTGCCTGCCTTTGTTATATTTCCGGAGGGGAGTTTTGCCAGTTGATAATAGACCGAATCAACGGTAAAAACGTTATTGAGATCAAATGTGATCGTCCTAACATTATTCTGAGTCGTTAAAAATTTGGTTTTAACATTTCCCATAACATAAACATTCGAGTCGGGATTTATCCTGAACCACATTTTATGGTATTTTACATCATAATTGGAGCCTGTGCCGCTATAGCCTGAAGAATTAACAGCAACGGGAGATTCAATAACAGGCAAATCCGATTGCCCAAAAATATTACCAGCAGCAACCAGTGCACATAGAAGGAATATAGCAAGCTTCTTCATAGAAGGATTATTTTCAGTTTTATACAGATATGGGAAAAAATATAAAACGGGTAACCTGCCCGAAAATTGTAATTCACAGAAATTTTCGACAGGGTGTGTCTGTTTAACTGCATTTCGCAAAGCCTGTCCTGCAACGCTGCTTTTTTAACGCGAACACTATGCGATTGGATCGTAAATTAGATAAACAAAAAAACCTCATTAGTTCCGAAATACAAGGTTATGATCCACACCACAAAAGGCATTGTTCTGCGCACTATTAAATACGGGGAAACGTCGGTAATAGCCAGCATTTTTACTGAGCTTTTTGGAATACAATCTTACATGATGAATGGAGTACGTACACAAAATAAAAATTCAAAGGCCCCCTTCTTCCAGGTTTCATCCATACTCGACATGCAGGTATATCATAGCGACCTAAAAAACTTACAGCGAATAAAGGAGCTAAAATGGAATTATCTGTATAAAAACATTTTAAATAATATACCTAAAAATGGGGTAGCGCTTTACATGATTGAACTTTTACATAAATGCTTAAAACAACCAGAAGCAAATCCGGATCTTTTTAATTTTTGCGAAGATGCATTTATGGAACTTGACACTTGTAGTGATGAGGTATGCGCCAACTTTCCGATTTATTTTTCGATTCATCTTGCAGATTTTTTTGGCTTTCGTTTACTGGACAATTATTCTGCAAGTAACAATAACTTCAATGTTAAGGAAGGGAATTTTATTTGTGCTGGTGAGTTACCATTAAATCAAACCAATGCAGACGTGAGTAAACATATTTCTCAGATACTAAAGGCCCGGCTGCCGGGAGATTTAGAAGAAATCAAATTAAATAAGCATATCCGCAGGAAAATTTTAGCTATAATGGAAAATTATTACGTTCATCATATTCCTGAATTTGGAGCCATGAAAACGTTGCCGGTATTGTATCAGTTGTTGTCGTAGTTTTTTGCAAAGCAACGGACGCAATTTTAAATGAGCGATCCTACTGCCTGGTAAATTTCTTCACAAT
>JALZAJ010000471.1 GCA_030948465.1 Bacteroidota bacterium | reverse complement strand
TGATTATACCCATCGTTCATATGAAAAAGAGCTTCTGGACGGCAATGATATTCCTTTCGGGGATGTTGTAAAAAACATGAAGGAGCTTGATTTTATTAACACATGGCTCGGCGGACATATAATAACCCTCGCCGGTTTTAAAAAACTTTTTAAGAATCAAAAGGAAATCTCCGTTTGTGAAATAGGCTGTGGCGGCGGCGATAACCTCAATGCTATTTATCGATTTTGTAAGAAAAAAAATATTAAGGCAACTTTCGAAGGCATCGATATAAACCCCGATTGTATTGCTTTTGCAAAAACTAATTCACCAATTGAAAATGTAAATTTTATAGTCTCAGATTATAGAAAAATAAAATTTAAAGAAGGTAAGCCGGATATTATTTTCTCGTCTCTTTTTTGCCATCACTTTACTAACGATGAACTGGCAGAAATGCTTCTGTGGATGAAAGAAAATGCAATTATTGGATTTTTTATTAATGATCTCCATCGCCATCCGTTAGCCTATAATTTTATAAGATCCGCGACAAAACTTTTTTCAAAATCATATCTTGTAAAAAATGATGCGCCGCTTTCTGTGCTTAGAGGATTTAATAAAAGGGAATGGAGAAAAATTTTTGAAACAGCAGGAATTAATAATTATTCAATTAAGTGGAAGTGGGCTTTTAGGTATTTGATCGTTTGTCCTAATCAATAGAAGAACAGGAAAGGATTTTGAAAACTCTTGAAAAAAAATTATAAAAAGCATTAAGCAGTTGCCTGCAATAGAAATAAATAAAAATGATACAAACTGATTCACCCCTTTTTGATGTGGGAATTATTGGAGGCGGACTTGCGGGACTTTCGCTTTCAATTCTGTTGTCAAAAGCTGGTCATGCTGTCGTTTTATTTGAAAAAGAAAAATATCCGTTTCATCGTGTCTGTGGGGAATATATAAGCCTTGAAAGCCGTGATTTTATTGAGCGGTTAGGGCTCAATCTTTCTCAACTGGATTTGCCTGTTATAAAAAAACTGATTGTCTCTTCACCCAATGGTGATTTTATCACAAGCCCTCTTGATATGGGTGGCTTTGGAATAAGCCGTTTTCTTATTGATAACGAATTGAAAAAAATTGCGCTGCACAATGGCGTCACTTTAATGGAGGAAACAAAAGCGAATGATGTTATTTTTAGCGATGACATGTTCACCATTCGTTACAATGGTGGAAAAATTTACTGTGCGGTTGCGGCAGGCAGCTTTGGTAAAAGAAGTAATCTTGATATTAAATGGTCCAGGGATTTTATTAAAAAGAAGCCCGGAAAATTGAATAATTACATCGGGGTAAAATACCATGTAAAGACGGCTTTTCCTCCCGATATTATTGCATTACATAATTTCAAAGACGGTTATTGCGGCCTCTCTAAAGTAGAAAATGATCATTATTGTTTATGTTATCTTACCACAGCCCAAAACCTGAAAGAGAATAACAATTCCATTAAAGAAATGGAAAAAAATATTTTATATAAAAATCCTTTTCTGCAAAAAATATTTACTGAAGCTGATTTTATTTTTAAAAATCCTGTCACTATTTCACAAATCAGTTTTGATAAAAAATCACCTGTCGAAAATCACGTGTTAATGATTGGCGATGCAGCGGGAATGATCACACCTCTTTGTGGAAATGGCATGAGCATGGCCTTTCATTCTTCTAAAATCGCTGGTGAGTTAATTCATTCTTTTTTCAAGAAATCTTTTTCAAGAAAAAAATTGGAAGCCGCGTACAGTAAGCGTTGGAAAAAACATTTTGATACCAGGCTACGCAATGGCCGGATGATCCAAAAACTATTTGGCAAAGAGCGAATGACCAATGTATTTATCGGCGTGATTAAACACTTCCCGTTTTTAATCAATAAAATGATAAAGGCAACTCATGGGAAAGAGTTTTAGTAATTTTGCAAATAATGCCTCATAAGTCAATTATACTATTCGATGGTGTTTGTAACTTGTGCAATGGCGCTGTGCAATTTGTTATAAAAAGAGATAAACATAATTCAATTCAATTTGCTCCGTTACAAACGGAAACCGCACATAAATTACTGGCAGATCATCATTTACCAATCGGAGAGATGCAATCTTTTATCTTAATTGAAAATGGAAATGCTTACACGCGTTCAACAGCAGCATTAAGAGTCTGCAGATATTTAAAAGGACTTTGGCCACTTATGTATGGCCTCATTATTGTTCCCAAATTTATAAGAGATGGGATTTATAACTGGATTGCAAGAAACCGGTATAGGTGGTTTGGCCAAAAAAATGAATGCATGATTCCAACACCTGAATTGCAGTCAAAATTTTTGAATTGAATATCTATGGCAAATAAAAAAACATTGGTTCTTGGTGCTTCGGCTAACCCTTCCCGTTATAGCTATCTCGCTTTAAATAAACTCCTATCAAAAGGGCACGATGTTGTTGCAATAGGAAGGCGCGCCGGTAAAGTGGGAGAAATAGAAATTACCACAGAAAAACCAATAATTGATGATCTTGATACGGTCACACTCTATCTGAATGCGAATAATCAAAAACAATATTACGACTACATTCTTTCACAAAAACCGAAGAGAATCATCTTTAATCCGGGAGCAGAAAATGATGAATTAGCCGACATGGCTAAAGACAATGATATTCTTCCGCAAGAAGCATGCACGTTGGTTTTACTAAGCACCGGTCAGTATTAATACCTATAGCGCATAGGTATTTTTTCCCGTCTTTTTATTCATAGCATCTTTTTTTCATTTGAAGTATAATTTTTTTATTGAAGTGTCGTTTTATGATTATCCGATACACTGTAAAAAAATCCTTGCTATGAAAATCATTAATAAAGCATTAGCTCTTTGCATCATGGTATGCTTTTGCTTTCATGCTAATGCTCAAAATAAAACTTCAACAAAACCTTCTTTATTTAGCGGCGCTCCCACAACGATTCAAGCCGCTGTCCCGGAATTGAATAAGGCTTTCCTTGCAAAAGTGGGTGGTGCAGTTCAACTTAATCTTTCCAACAACTTTACTTTCAGCGGTACTATTTTATCTTCCGTACAGCGATATAGTAATCTTTCAAGCATTATTATAAAATCGGCCTCCTTACACAATTCTATATTGGCACTTTCTAAAAGGACAAATGATGATAATTCGATTACTTATGTCGGCCGTATCGTTAACGATGGTTATGCTGACGGATACGAATTAAAGCAGAGTATTAATGGAAACTACACATTTAATAAAATAAGATCAGAAGATATTTTGCAGGATTATTAATAAATACTTCCCTTACACCTTACACTCCATCCTTACCATACTAACACAAACGGACACCCTAAAATCCAAATCCATGAAAAACCTATTCACCATCATTTTTCTATCAGGATTATTTTTTTCTTTCAAAGCACATAGCACACCTGTGTTAAGCAGTTTGCCAACGGCGCAGGCGACCATATTCCTGGACTTTGACGGGCATTACGTATATGCATCCTCGTGGAATAATGGTAACCCGCTGAATTGTGCGCCTTCAGGCTTAACGGACGTGCAGATAACGGAAGTGTTTAACCGGGTTTCAGAAGATTACCGGCCATTCAATATTAATATTACCACGGACTCGGCTGCCTTTATTGCGGCGCCTCTTACGAAGAGAATGCGAATAATAATTACACCTACCAGCAGTTGGTATCCCAACGTCGGCGGAGTTGCTTACACAGGATCTTTTACCTGGGGCGATGATACTCCTGGTTTCGTTTTCCCCGATAAACTTGGGCCATATAGCCCTAAAATGATTGCCGAATGTTGCAG
>JALZAJ010000472.1 GCA_030948465.1 Bacteroidota bacterium | reverse complement strand
GATGAACTGAACCATGAATATGGATTTGAACTTACAAAAGAACTTGCCAGCGATTATGAAGTGGTGATTGTAACGGTGCCGCATAAGGCCTATTTGAATATGGACGATGAAGCATTTGCCGGCATCACAAAATCAAACGGATTAGTTGCTGATATAAAAGGTGTCTTTCGGGGTAAAATAAGCAGTCGTAAATACTGGAGCCTTTAAATAAAAAGCGTGTAATTTTTTGCTAAAATAAATACAACCTTGAATAACAAATTTCATGATGGCGATCTGGGTCAGTTGTCTTTTCTTATCACCGGTGGCGCCGGGTTTATAGGAAGTCACCTGGGGGAATACCTTCTTAAACACGGCGCAGGAAAAGTAAGAGTGCTGGATAATTTGTCGAATGGGTTTGAATGCAATCTTAAAATTTTGCGTGATTATACCACCTTTGAATTTATTGAAGGAGACATAAGGAATTTGGAAACCTGCAGAAAGGCTTGCAAAGATATTGATCTCATAAGCCACCAGGCTGCGTTAGGTTCAGTGCCCCGCTCTATTAAAGAACCGTCTAATACTAATGATGTGAATGTTGGTGGTTTTGTAAATATGATAAACGCAGCAGTGGAAAATAAGATCAGGAAAGTTGTGTACGCTTCCTCGTCATCCGTTTATGGGGATGAACCTTATCTTCCAAAAAATGAGGACAGAATCGGCAATTGTTTATCTCCTTATGCCGTGAGTAAAAAGGCGGACGAATTATATGCACAGGTTTTTTCAAACGTCTATGATATCAATTTGATAGGGTTCAGGTATTTTAATATTTTCGGCCCGAGGCAGGATCCTGATGGACCCTACGCGGCTGTTATTCCACTTTTTGTAAAAGCGATAATGACCCAATCGCCGGCTTATATAAATGGTGATGGCTGCCAGACAAGAGATTTTACGTATGTTGAAAATGCCGTGCAGGTGAATATTAAAGGAATGCTATCTGCTAACGAGGAAGCCAATAACAAAGTTTATAATGTGGCGGTAGGCGAAAATTATTCTGTCAGTTATTTATATAATTTGGTAAAAGAATATTTGAAGAGTGATCACCAGGCGACGCACAGGGAGCCAAGAGAAGGCGACATCAGAAATTCCCTGGCAGATATTTCCAGGGCAAAGACATTACTGGGATATCAGCCGACGACGAAATTTGAAGAAGGCTTAAAAAAAACAATTGAATATTTTAAAAGCCTTTACGAGTGAACCGGTCGCGTTAGCAGACTGTAAATTAACCAGCGATTTAAAATGTAACAATGGCTTTTGAAACAACCGAATTTCCGGGATTACTCATCTACCATCCGGACGTATTTGAAGACAAAAGAGGATATTTTTTTGAGAGTTATAATCAAAAGAAATTTTCCGCCGGTGGTATTGAAATTCATTTTATCCAGGATAACCAGGCCAGCTCTTCCTTTGGCGTTATACGCGGGTTGCATTATCAAATGACCCCGTTTTCACAAACAAAACTTATAAGAGTTTTAAGAGGGAAGATTATGGATGTTGCCGTTGACATTCGTAAACATTCTCCTGCTTACGGTAAAGCCTACACGATCGAACTTTCAGAAGAAAATAAAAAACAGCTTTTGATCCCGAAAGGTTTTGCACACGGCTATTCAGTGATAAGTGAGACAGCAGAAGTTTTCTATAAATGTGATGCATTTTACAATAAGGAGAGCGAAGGAGGAATAGCGTGGAATGATCCGGCTCTGCATATTGACTGGCAAATACCCGCGGGAAGTGAGATCGTGTCAGAAAAGGATAGCAATTATCCTTTTTTAGCGGACTGCAAAAACAATTTTGTTTTTAACGAATGACAGAATCAGAAAGATGAATTTTGAAGCATTTAGAAAAAACATTCTTGTAACCGGATCAAACGGGCAACTGGGAAATGAGATACGAAGTACCGAAAGTAAATTCCCTGCATTCAATTTTCTATTCACAACAAGAGCAGATCTTCCAATTGAAAATGCAGAAGCTCTAAAATCTTTTTTTGAAAAACAACAAATTCATTATTGCATTAACTGCGCTGCCTACACGGCGGTAGATAAAGCGGAAGATGAAAAGGAGCTGGCTTTTCTTATAAATGCTGAAGCCGCCGGAAATCTTGCAACGGTTTGCCGTGACCATCAAACAAGACTTATTCATATTTCTACGGATTATGTGTATGACGGAAGCCGGCAGGAGGCTTCGAAGGAAGATGATGCGGTTGCCCCTTTAAATGTTTATGGACGTTCGAAGCTTCGCGGAGAGGAGCTTGTTTTGAATAGATATCCTTCAGCTTTAATAATCAGAACATCATGGGTGTATTCGGCATTTGGCAACAATTTTGTAAAAACGATTCTCCGGTTGTGTAAGGAAAAGGATAAATTGAATGTAATAAGTGATCAATATGGTTGCCCGACTTATGCGGCTGACCTGGCTGATGTGATCATGAGATTTATTGAAAATTCTGAAGAGTCAAATGACTGCTCCGGAATTGTAAATTACTGTAACGAGGGTGTGACAACGTGGTATGATTTTGCGCTTGCTATTAAATCTTTTGCGAACAGTTCCTGTACTATATTTCCGATAGCTTCTTCTCAATATAAAACCGCTGCTATGCGGCCTCCATACTCCGTTCTTGACACTTCTAAAATAAAAGCAAAACTGGGTTTAGGAATTCCATTTTGGAAAGATAGTCTTCAAAAATGCGTGGCCATTTTGCAAGAATGATTTTGAGCCTGATCTTTCTTTTTATATCGACTTTAGCAATTCCGGTTGCAGTATAAACCTGCTTATTTTTTAACGCCCTGTTGATTCCATCTCTGTTATATTTGCCATCAATTCAAAAAGTTACCAACGTGAAATTATTAAAAATCCTTTTGCCGTTACTTTTCCTTTCGTTCCCAACTTTTGCACAAAAAAATTTAAACGATACATTGCCTGTAGATCCAAACGTAAAAATTGGAAAGCTAAGTAATGGCCTTACGTATTACATCAGGCAAAACAAAAAACCTGAACAAAAGGTGGAATTGAGGCTGATAGTAAACGCAGGGTCAATTCTTGAAGATGACAGCCAGCAAGGCATTGCGCATTTAAGTGAGCACATGGCTTTCAATGGAACTACCCATTTTAAGAAAAACGACATTGTATCTTTTTTACAATCGATAGGTGTTCAGTTTGGCAACGATTTAAATGCCTACACCGGTTTTGATGAAACCGTATATATACTTCCTATTCCAACCGATAAGCCTGGAAATATTGATAAAGGATTCCAGATATTAGAAGACTGGGCGCATAATGTAACGTATAAAAATGAAGACATTGATGGCGAACGCCCCGTAGTACTGGAAGAAAGCAGGTTGGGTAAAGGCGCCAACGACCGGATGTATAGAAAAATTTATCCGCAACTGTTTGCAGGTTCTTTATACGCAAGCCGGCTTCCCATTGGGATTGACAGTATTATTAAAAATCAAAATTACGATACGATAAAGAAGTTTTATAAAGACTGGTATCGCCCCGATCTTATGGCTGTCATTGCAGTAGGCGATATCGATCCGGGCAAAGCGGAAGAGCTGGTAAAAAAATATTTCAGTGGTCTCAAAAATCCGGTGAACGAACGGCAAAGAACCTTTGCTAATGTGCCGCCTTATTCCGGTAACGAAAGTAAAATAGTGACCGACAAAGAGGCGACCAGTTATTCATTAATTGTAAATTATTCTTCACAAAAGTTAGATCCTACGGTAACGCTTGGCGACTATAAAAAAGACCTGACCAAACAATTTTTTACTACTCTTTTAAATCAACGGTTGCGGGAGCTCACGCAAAAAGAGAATGCGCCGTTTATTTATGCCTATACCAGCTTTGGTTCTTATGCCCGTGGCTTCGAATCGTTCAGCGCTAATATTGGAACAGGAAGTAACGATCCTGCAAATGGCCTGAAGGCATTTGAAGAAGAATTGGAAAGAGTAAAGAAATATGGTTTTACGAAGCCTGAGCTGGAAAGGGCAAAGAGCGATATGCTTTCGCAAATGGAAACCATGTATAAAGAAAAAAATAAGACAGAGTCAGGTAATTATGCGTCTGAATATATCAGGAATTTTCTTACAAAGGAGCCTATTCCCGGCATTGAGAAAGAAAACAATTATTATAAAGAATTGCTTCCGCAAATATCTATTGAAGATGTAAATAATATTGGCAAAGAACTTCAGCAAAACTCAAATCAGTTTATCGCTTTGACCGGCCCCGAGCCTGCTGCCGGTAAAAAATTACCGTCGGCTGATGACCTTCTTGCGGTAGTAAATTCGGTTGAAAAAATGGATATTAAGCCGTATCAGGAAAATGTAATTTCTGCAGCATTACTTACTACAATGCCTAAGGCCGGAAAAGTTATAAGTGTAAAAAATAATGCCGTATTGGGCACTACAGAGTTTGCTTTGAATAATGGCGTAACGGTTACCATAAAGCCAACGGGATTTAAGAATGATGAAATATTAATGAGCGCCGTAAGAGCCGGCGGTAAAAATAATTACGGAGTTAAAGACAAGTACAACGCCGAGTATGCGGTGCCTGTTATAAACAGCATGGGAATAGGAAATTTTTCACCGGTTGATTTGCGGAAAGCGCTTTCCGGAAAAACTGCAAATGCGTCACCCGTTTTTTCCGATATTTCTGAAGGCATCAATGGAAGCAGCTCGGTAAAGGATGTTGAATCCATGATGCAGTTAATGTATTTATATTTTACTGCGCCTCGTATCGATACGAGTTTGTTTAAATCATTTGTTCAAAAAAATAAGGCACAACTTGTTTTTCTGAGTGCCAATCCGCAGGTAACTTTTATCGACACCTTATTTAAAACCGTTTATCATAACGATCCGCTAACGCCGGTAGCGATACCTAAGCCGGAATATTTTGACCAGTTAAATCTTGACCGGATATTACAGATATATAAAGAAAGATTTGGCGATGCCAATGGAATGCATTTCACTTTTGTTGGCAGCTTCAAAGAAAATGAATTGAAACCCCTGATCGAAAAATATATTGCCAGCCTGCCTTCCACTTCAAAAAAATTCCATTATACCGATAACAAATTGCGGCCGGTAACCGGCAAAGTGAATGTGAACGTAAATAAAGGCACCGAACAAAAAAGCCTGATCCTTTCATTACGCAGTGGTGAAATTCCTTACAGCGATGCGCTTGCCTTAAAAGCCGATGCCGTAAGCGAAATTTTAAACATCAGGATCATTGAAGAATTGAGAGAGAAAATTCAGGGTATTTATGGAGGAGGCACTTCACTGCAATTTGAGAAACTTCCGTATGCTCACTATATATTTTTTCTGCAACTGCCCTGCGGTCCTGAAAAAGTGGATACGCTTTTATACGCAGCCAATAATGAGATTAAAAGCCTGATAGAAAAAGGCCCTTCAAAAGAAAATCTTGAAAAGGTAAAACAGCAATGGAAAGAAAAATATAAGGTTGATAAAAAAGAAAACAGCACCTGGCTTTCACAATTGCAAAGCTTTTATTTCCCGGAAAATAATCCTGATTATTTTATAAACTACGAGAAGTATGTAAATGCATTAACAGCCAAAGACGTTCAGGATGCGGCCAAATTATTTTTATCAACTAAAAACATTGTGACCGGAATTTTAAGACCAGAGAAAAAATAATAAATCAATTTGAATAAAAATGAATATTGAAGATTTGAGGGAATATGCTCTTTCATTACCTGCTGCGGAAGAAAGTTTTCCTTTTGGAAATGATACGCTGGTACTTAAAGTAAATAATAAAATATTTTTGTTAGTCTCGTTGTCTTCCGAAGTGTTACAATTCAATGTAAAATGCGAACCGGATTATGCTGAAGAACTTCGTGCGCAATATCCCTGCATTTTACCCGGCTATCACATGAATAAGAAGCACTGGAATACTATTATTGTTGATGGCACCTTGAATGTTTCTCAATTAAAAAAATTTATTAAAGATTCTTATTCTCTTGTTGCAAAGAAGAAATGATTTGTTCAAAAATTCAATTAAAGCCTGTATCCGGGCGCCGCAGAATTTAAAAATTACATTAAAGCCAAACTTAGCACCTGCCTTGCATGAAAATTATTGACTGGTACATACTAAGAAAATTTCTGGTCACATTTTTCTTTTGCCTTTTGGCGCTTACCGTGCTCGTAGTAATAATTGATCTGAGTGAAAAGACCGATGATTTCGCCAAATCTAAACTCCCCATAGCTACGATTATTACGCAGTATTATTTTGGCTTTATTCCCCGCATTGATGCCATGCTGTTTCCTCTTTTTATTTTTATCGCCGTAATTTTTTTTACATCAAAAATGGCAAGCCGTTCCGAAGTAATCGCAATACTTAGCAGCGGAATTAGTTTTGGACGTTTTTTAAGACCGTATCTTTTTGGAGGGTTTTTATTTACCGCTTTTTTATGGTGGTGCAATCAATACATTCTTCCGCCGGCAAATCAAAAATGGGCAACCTTCAATGCAAAATATATTGACTTTAATTACGCAGCGTATGAAAATACCTCAACCATCAGCAATAAATACTTTAAACTGGATTCTTTTTCGTACGCGGGCGTGAGATTTTACGATACCATTAACCGGACGGGAAATAATTTTTTTATTCAGCGTTTTCAAAATACCCAATTAGTTTATAATTTACGGGCACAGAACATTACATGGGATACGGCTACCCGAAAATGGCGGCTTGATAATGTGGTAGAGCGTCATATTAACGGCCTGCGAACTACGATTGAAAAATCTCCTACCAAACGAATGAATTTTAATTTTAAGCCACGGGATCTGCAGCGTGATGAATACATGAAAGACAAATTGACAACGCCGGATCTGAACGAATATATAAGGCTCGAAAAAATAAGAGGCTCGGAAAATGTAAATTCATTGTTGCTTGAGAAACACAACAGGAATGCTAATCCTGTGAGCGTTTTTATTTTGACTGTTATAGGTGCGTCGATCGCGTCCCGTAAAATTCGGGGTGGAAGCGGCTTTCACATGGCTATCGGTGTATTGATCTGTGTGCTTTATATTTTGGTAGGCCGGTTCTCCTCTGTTTTTTCGATGAAAGGAAATTTTAATCCCATCATTGCTGCCTGGCTTCCCAATGTTGTTTTTGGACTGCTGGCCTGGTATTTATATAAAAGGGGTTCGAAGTAATTTTCGTTTTTACCCTTAGGTTAAATCCTCCTGGTTATTAATATTTCATTTGTTTTGCGTTTGGTGTAATGTTAACTTTAGGGCTATTGTATCCACTTACATACGTATTAATAATCTCTAAAAATTTAGTATATGGGAGTAGTTCAGGATAGGTTTAAAGAAAAGGCTGATCTTTTAGCAGCAGAAGTTAAAGAAATATTGCATGAGCATGGGGACAAGGTGATCGGGGAGGTAAAGCTTCATCAAATATACCAGGGCATGCGTGGTATTACCGGTCTTGTAACTGAGACATCATTGCTGGATTCGCAGGACGGTATTAGGTTTAGGGGTTACTCTATTCCTGAGCTGCAGGAAAAACTGCCAAAGGCGGAAGGCGGAAGTGAGCCGTTACCTGAGGGATTATTTTACCTGATGTTGGTCGGTGAATTGCCCACAGACGAAGACGCACAGCATATAAGCAATGTATGGCAGCGCCGCAGCCACGTGCCAAGCCATGTATTTTCAACAATAGAAGCGTTGCCGTTAAGTGCGCATCCGATGACCCAGTTTGTTGTGGGTATAATGGCGCTACAAACGGAAAGCCGCTTTGCCAAACAATATGCTGCCGGCATGAACAAAAAAGATTACTGGTCTGCGGTGTTTGATGATTCTATGGATCTTATTGCCAGGTTGCCGCGTATTGCTGCGTATATCTATCGCCGTAAGTATAAGTTTGGTAATCATATTCAGCCCGATGGTTTGCTGGATTGGGCTGGAAATTTTGCACACATGATGGGTTTTGAAGATGAAAGTTTTCGTGAACTGATGCGTTTGTATATGACCATACATTGCGATCATGAAGGAGGTAACGTATCGGCACATGCGACACATCTCGTTGGCTCCGCATTAAGTGATCCCTATCTTGCCTTCGCTGCAGGAATGAATGGCCTGGCCGGTCCTTTGCATGGTCTCGCAAACCAGGAAGTAATAAAATGGATCTATGATATGCGAAAGGAATTAAATACCGATTTGCCAACAGGCGATCAGATAGCGGAATATGTAAAGAAAACACTGGCAGAAGGTAAAGTGGTGCCGGGTTATGGCCATGCTGTTCTAAGAAAAACCGACCCCCGTTTTGAAGCGCAAATGGCCTTTGGAAAAAAACATTTACCGGATGATCCCTTAGTGAATACTGTCTGGAATATTTATGAGACGGTGCCTCCTATTCTCCAAACCATTGGAAAAATTAAAAACCCCTGGCCTAATGTGGACGCACATAGCGGCGCTTTGCTTGTTCATTACGGCCTGGTAGAATATGAATTTTATACCGTTCTTTTTGGTGTGTCAAGATCACTTGGTGTGCTTGCAAGTCTCTGCTGGGACAGGGCTTTGGGCTTTCCTCTTGAGCGTCCAAAATCAGTTTCCAACAGGTTAGTTAAGCTGTGGCTTGAGGGCAAAGAAGAAATATGGGGAGAGTGAAGCAATCAAGTATCAATCAAGTATCAAGTATCAAGTATCAAGTATCAAGCATCAAGCATCAAGTATCAAGAATCAAGAATCAAGTATCAAGAATCAAGAATCAAATCTCTTTTATATTTGCATGGTTAACTTGAATTTTTAAATGGGGAATTAGCTCAGTTGGCTAGAGCGCTTGCATGGCATGCACGAGGTCACCGGTTCGAGCCCGGTATTCTCCACTTGTAAATTAGCTCAGTTGGATAGAGCGTCCCGTATACAATCGGGAACGTCACCGGTTCGGGTCCGAAACTCTCCATCAGTTTTTTCAACCAAATAGTTTTCATTTTAAAACCGTTAGTCAGAAATTAATAACTAAAGTTGTTACTCAATTCCCAATTTTTTTTACAATCAAAATGCAATCACAATACCATTTCTAGTCTTATGGCTGGGCGTCGGTTTGAATACCGGAATAGGCAAAGGCTTCAAAGCTTTTTTAAACGGATAGGCTTTGGCTTGTTTGGTTATGCACTTTAATTTTTTACCGGTGATGTAAAAGTGGGTTAAATACATCATGTCGAGCATATATTTTTCCGTAAGCCATTTATCAAGATCTGCGGCGCCTGCTTTATGCAATATGGAAAGGCCGTAACAATTTGCCTGCCATTCATACGTTTGTAATTTCTTAAGCAACTTATCATCAGGATGCAGGTATAATTCTGAACCTAAGTTTCGCAGTAACTCATCAATATTCCATTGTACGCTATGCCCTGTAAGATGTACGAGGTTGAACAACTTTTCTTCTACATCTAAATTATTACCAATGTAAATTCTTTTACCATCAAGGTCACCCTTAAAGAAGTGATCAAGATTATGAGTGTAGTGGATCACTAATCCCATTTCTTTTACTACGTGCTCACATTTATTCAAAGTTTCTGCGAAGTATTTTTTTTTGCCGGCCATTCTACATTTTAACTTTTATAAATTAAAGTATTTAGTCATCATTTTATTTAATGATGCCTTCCATTACATCCTCAATGTAAGATACGATCTCGATAAACCGGGTCTCTTTGCGTATGGAACGATCCCGCTGATGTGGCAGGTCGGGCTTGATGTGTTTTATAATGCGCCCGGGATCGGCATCCATAATGTATATATCGTTTCCTAACAACACCGCTTCTCTTGGATCGTGCGTAACAAGAACTACAGTCGGGTTTAAACTTGCCAGTTCACTCTTTTGAAAAAGTTCTAAAATAAAGAATTGCATTTTTGCACGGGTTACTCCATCTAATGCGCCGTAAGGTTCATCCAGCAATAACATGTTAGGGTTTGCTACAAGGCTGCGGGCTATGGCAACCCGTTGCAGTTGGCCGCCGGAAAGCTGAGGCGTCTTTGCAAATTTATTTTCATGACCTTCAAGGCCTACCACTTTTATCATTTCCATAGCCTGCTCGTAAGCCTGTTTCTTCGGTACATTTTTTAGCGTAAGCGGCAGAGCCACATTTTGCAAAACGGAGAACCATTCAAGTGAAGAGTATTGCTGAAAAACCATAGGCATACTTTGTTTTTCACCCAGTGGCTTTCCTCCAATAAAAATTTGTCCTGATGTAGGTTTTTGAAGGCCCGACCAATACCGTAAAATGGTTGACTTACCACATCCGGATTTTCCCATAATTACGATGAACTGGCCAA
>JALZAJ010000420.1 GCA_030948465.1 Bacteroidota bacterium | reverse complement strand
CAGCAAGTAGTTTTCTATTGATTAGTAAAGTGTCCGGAACGTAGCAAAAGTTGCCTTAAATGCAACAAAAAATTAAAATCTTTACCATGAAAAATCTATACTTAATTCTCCTGGGATTTTTTTCTTTTCTGATTCAAATTCAAAATACAAATGCGCAATGCACTTGTTCAGACGGCTCTGCGCCCGATTCCCTGGTTTATAACCAATATTTTGATTCCATAATTGCAACGAACACGGTAATAAGTTTTCCTCAGTTTGATCCTGCCAATGGAACGATAAAATGTATCCGGTTAAGCGATACCGTTACCACCGTGGTCAGTTACAATTTGCAAAATGACCTCGCAGATTCAGCGGATTATATTTTTGAAACTTTCCGGCGTTCACAGTTTACCGGGCCCGGAGGATTCCTTAGCTCAATTACGTCACCTCCTAAAGATTACGGACCTTATAGACTGATGAAAAAAGATTCCGTTGGAGATAATATAGATGTCGGACCCGACACTGTTTTTAATAAAAAGTATCAATCTCAATACGGTCCCTCCAATGCCGCCTATTATGGAACTGGCAATGTTAACTTTAACTATCTCACGACCAGCACATTCACCATATTGACCGGCAGTGATAATGCCATTATTAAATTGAGGGCATACACAAGATTATATGTGCAATTGGTTTATTACTGGTGCCCGCTTTTTATTCTTGCCACGCATATCACTGACATCAATGCTTCCTTTAAAAATAATAGCATTTTAATCCAATGGCAGGTGAACGATTTTGTTCCTTCGGATCAATATGAAATAGAAATGAGTGAGGATGGAAATACTTTCACTAATGCAGGCACAGTAAGTTCTTCAGGTTCCGGCAGCGTTGCAAAATATTTCTATGAATATAGCGTGGATAAAAATTTTTCAGGCAAAATGTATTACAGGATTAAAATGACAGGTAAGGATGGGAAAGTTGTGTATTCTGATGTCCATCATGTGGATGTTAACAAGGGCCGGATAGTAAATCCAACATCGAACTATTCCCTTTTCCCTAACCCTTCTGTAACAGGCATCCATATTAAATTTGCAGAAAATACCGATGGCAAATACGATGTAAGGTTAATTAATAGCTTGGGGCAAACGATCTTTCAAAAAAAGTATAATCTTAATGCAAATAATTCTATTAATATCGATTGGCCTCAAAAGCCGGCTGCAGGAATTTATTATTTGAAGGTGCAGGATTTAAAAACCATGCTTGAAGAATCATCAAGATTGCAGGTGCTTTAACATGCTTAACTAATGATGTTATTTTGGTTGAAGTTTCGTTGATATTATTATACAAATGGAAAGTATAAATGAAGATGTCTCTGTCATTGTAAGCGTGCATTTGAAATAAATACCGACTCTACCCTTTTTTGGTTTGAAACTGTTTTATAAAATTCTTCAAGATACTCCTCCACATCTTTACGGCACCGGCTACTGCATAATTCAAAGTGCTCAACGAAGTACATAATTCTTTCTTTTTTTTCCATGAAACCATCAATTACCGCCTTTAGTTCATTATAGGTTCGTGGAAAGCCGCGATAAAGCCTTTCTCTTACTGATTCAATGCCCAGTCCTTCGGCAGGCACTGCATAACTGGCATTTACTAACCCGGAATAATCATAGTCGTACGGTACCGCATACGGTTTCGAAAGAGAATCATTTTTTGATCTCAGCAACTTAATATTATGTCGTTTTGGAACGGACCAATCTGTGTTTCCTATCATGTACTGAAATAAATTAACAAACGTCATCTGGTCTCTGTTCGTGGCTTCAGTTAAAAAATCATCATTCTTAATTTCAACGCAATTATTTCTATCAGCAAGATCTGGAACATCCTCCAGGAGAAAAGCATACTGGGTGTAAGGTTTTATTTTATCCCTGTTGTCCTTATAAGTAATATGGAGCAGCCTCACCTGGAAGCTCATATTGGAAAGAATATTTTGAATTTTATAAACCATGTACTCCTTTAATAACAATTCATCATAACCTGAACCATTTCTGCAATTGCCGACCAACTTCATTTTTCTTAAAGGAGAAAGCTTTGGTGACGATGTGTTTTTAAAGTTCAGCATGATCGAAGCGATATCACAATTGTTTTTTCTGTAAACGCCTCTCATTTGTAACCGGATGTCTTCATTTATTACGGTGCTATCCGGAAAGTTCATTAGAATATTCGCGGGCTGGTAAGAAGGATTTTTTTTATCACTTCTTAATTTTTTAATATCCATCGTGAGGGTAACATCGATAGGTCTTTCGTCCAAAAAAAATAATTTTTGGTTAAGGGGCGCAGTTTGACCAAATAAAATGTTTTGCTGAAAACTTAATAAAAGAATTATGCAGATTAGCTTTCTCATGACTTAATAATTTATCCGAATCGCGTGGCTGTACGAAAATTAAGAAACTAAATTGTGTTTACAAATATTATTTAAGCAGCTCTGGTATTACATTTCCTACCGTGCCACTGGGCATTTGGATGTGAAGAAGAGCCGCTAATGTTGGCGCAATGTCCGTCATGTACACTTCCCTGTTAGTTTCACCTGGCTTTATGCCCCACCCATACCATAACAGCGGAATATGAGAATCGTAAGGATTCCACAGGCCGTGAGTGGTTCCGCCATTTTCAAAACCTGCCAGCCACTGCGGCTGTAAAAGTATTTGAATCTGTCCGCTTCTGGAAGGATTATACCCATTGGCCAACATTTTTTTTACCTTATCATTCAATGGATATTTATGAAAGTCTTCCATGTCAATTACCCTGTCAATTCCTTCCTGCTTTGACAAATAATTTATGATCCATTTTTTAATATCCATTTCATTCAAAGATGAAGATGAAATTACATGAAGATTTAGAGAAACCTGGTAATTATCAATGTCAACTATTAGATTATCCTGCCCGAATTTTTCTTTAAGAGACGCATTCATTTTTTCAGCAATCGATGTAAAATCTATGCCGCCCGATGGAATGTGATGATCTTTTGCAAACGCAGGCACATGGGCTACGCCGTGATCTGCAGATAAAAAAAGAACGTATTGATCTTTCCCAATCTTGTTATCCAAAAAATTTAGTAAGTCACCTAAATCTTTATCCAATCTCAAATAAGCATCTTCTGTCTCTACCGAATTAGGGCCAAAAGAATGACCGATATAATCAGGAGCCGAAAAGCTTACCGCGAGCAGATCTGTAATGGAGTCGGTTCCTAATTGTTCATTTATTATGGCCTGCTTTGCAAATTCCGCTGTGAGTGTGCTTCCATAAGGCGTGGCCAATACCGCGCTGTAATTGTTACCGGCAAAACTTT
>JALZAJ010000416.1 GCA_030948465.1 Bacteroidota bacterium | reverse complement strand
TAATCCATCATATTAATTACTTCTTCGCAGAAGGCGTATTCCTTTTTATCATTACTGCTCACAATCACTAATCTTTCGGTACAGTATTGTTCTATTAAAAAATTGTATAGTAAAATTCCTTCTTCATCAAGATTAGTTAAAGGCTCGTCGAGCAATACGGCCGGTACATCGCTGAATATTGCCTGGGCAAGTTTTACACGTTGCTTCATACCGCTGCTGAAATTGCGAATTTGTTTGTGGGCCGCCTCCTCTAACCGTAACAATATAATGATTTGCCTGGTGTCAAGTTGCGGAATCCAACCCTTCATCTCATGGTGAAAAATAAAAAATTCATGAAGCGTCATTTCTTCTACAAGTTCCAAATAAGGAGCAGAGAAAGAAATGTTTTTAAAAATATTTTCCTGTGGTATTTCTTTATTGTGAATGAAGTATTTTATCGTGCCCTCATTATGCATTGCGGCTCCGGCAATTACCTGAAGCAGCGTTGATTTTCCGGAGCCATTGGGGCCGGTAATGGCATAATGTTTATGAAGATCAAAATTGAAAGAAAGGTTACGGAAGATCCATTCCCTGTTGTAGCGCTTTCCCACGTTGATCAGGTCAATCTTCATCATTGTTCCCTTTGCCGACAGCTTTTAATACACCCCGCTTGCTTCCTTTTATGAACTTAATAATTTCATTTCTTTCCTCCGATTCGGGAAGCTCATTTTCGATGAAATATGTTGCCTGGGTAATGTTTAATCCGCGGTTATAAATGTTCCGGTATATTTCAAGGATGCTATTTATTTTTCCTGAACTAAATCCCCGCCGTTGTAAGCCCACTGAATTTACCCCTACATAACTTATAGGAGATCGCCCGGCTTTGATGTAAGGAGGAATATCCTTAATTATTTCAGTGCCGCCGGCAATGTAGCTGTGTGCCCCGACCCTTGCAAATTGAATGGCTGCGGCCAAACCTCCTAATGTAGCATATTCACCAATTTCAACATGACCCGCAAGCTGCACTGAATTAGCGATAATTGCATGGTCGCCTATAATACAATCGTGCGCAATATGGCAGTAGGCCATTAAAAGGCAATTGTTTCCAACCACTGTTTTCCATTTGTCTTTTGTGCCCCGGTTTACAGTAACAAACTCGCGAATGGTAGTATTATTACCTATTTCAACAAAAGTTTCTTCACCATTAAATTTTAAATCCTGAGGAATTGCCCCAATCACAGCACCTGGAAAAATATGACACGAAGTGCCAATAGTTGAATTTCTCATTATCACTGCATGAGACATGATATGGGTGTTCTCACCTATTACCACGTCCTCCTGGATTACGGCAAAGGGATCAATCTTTACATTAACTCCGATTTTTGCATCCTTGTGAATATGGGCGAGTGGACTAATCATTAATCTTTAGGTCTTTTTACTATTTGTGCAATGAGAATGGCTTCGGTAACCACTTTATCGCCTACATATACGGTTCCACGCATTTCGCAAATTCCGCGGCGGATAGGGTGCAGAAGTTCCATTTTTAAAATCAATGTATCGCCGGGAACCACTTTTTGCTTGAATTTACAATTATCAATTTTTAGAAAATAAGTGTCATACTTATCTTCGGTATCTCTTGGAATTGCTATAAATCCACCTGCCTGGGCAAGCGCCTCTGCAAGTAAAACACCCGGCATTACTGAGTTACCGGGAAAATGCCCCTGGAAAAAAGGTTCATTATAGGTTACGTTTTTTATAGCTACCACGTGCGTATCGGAAAGTTCAATGATCTTATCCACCATTAAAAACGGATACCTGTGAGGTAGGGTTCTTTCAATTTCCTGTATATCCAGAAGTGGCGGTTCATTGGGATCATATTTTGGAATATCCTGCTTGTGTTTATACTTCTTAATATGCTCCTTAATTTTTTTTGCAAATTTTACGTTGGAGGAATGTCCTGGTCTGTTCGCAATGATATGCGCTTTAAAAGGATACCCAACCAAAGCAAGATCGCCCACAACATCCAAAAGTTTATGCCGTGCAGGTTCATTTGGAAAACGAAGGGTGAGATTATTTAAAATGCCGGCTTCACTCACCTTTACATCCACCTTTCTGAATATTTTCGAAATCCGTTCCACCTGGCCGGCAGTTACCGGCTTATCAACAACTACTATTGCGTTATTAATGTCGCCACCCTTAATGAGGTCATTTGCCAAAAGGAGTTCCAATTCATGAAAGAAACAAAAAGTACGGCTGGGCGCCACTTCATTTTTAAAATCGGTAATATTTTTAAGATCGGCATGTTGTGTTCCAAGAACGGGAGAGTTAAAATCGATTAAAGTATTGATCCGGTAACCATCGTAAGGTAAAGCGACCATCTCTACTTTCTTTTCCTCATCTACAAAGCTGATGTTATGATGAATGCTATAATATATTTTTTTTGCGTTTTGTTTTTCAATTCCCACTTTTGAAAGATGTTCAATAAAAAGTTGTGAGCTTCCGTCAAGAATAGGCACTTCTTCACCATCGATCTCAATAAGTACGTTATCAATTTGCATACCTACCAGGGCTGCCATCAGGTGCTCTATCGTTCCTATCCTCGCTCCGCCCGCTTCAATAGTTGTGCTTCTGTTTGTTTCTATTACGTTATCAACGTCTGCTTTTACTATAGGTTTCCCGGTTAGGTCTGTTCGTTGAAAGTTTATTCCGGTATTAGGCGCAGCGGGCTTAACAAGCATGGTAACCGATTGCCCGGTATGAATACCGGCTCCCGAAATAGTTACTTCTTCTTTTATAGTGTGCTGAAACGTCTCCTCTTTAGAGTTCTGTGGGTGCATGAATACGAAAGTATGAAAACTATTGCTTTTAAAGTTTGCATTCCCATTCAGAAATTTTCAGTATAAAGAAATAAATTCTTTTATTGCTCCGCCACCTTTTCATTAATAAGCCGTTCAATAGTTTGTTCAAGCTCCGTAATCCTTTTTTCAAGTTCCGGGAGGTTTCGGCTCAATATCTGGCTGCGCAAAGCATGCGCATATTCAAAAGCAGGAGATCCTGTAACTGCTGTATTGGGAGTTTTAATAGATTTGCTAACACCGCTTTGAGCATTGATTTTGCTGCCATCAGCAATTTGCAGATGGCCTGCAAATCCTGCCTGTCCGCCTATCATTACATTATTACCAATCTTCGTACTACCGCTTATTCCTGACTGAGCCGCTATAACCGTATTATTACCTACTTCCACATTATGGGCGATCTGGATAAGGTTATCCAGCTTGGCTCCCGACCTAATAAGGGTTGAGCCAATGGTAGCACGATCAATAGTTGCATTAGCGCCTATCTCCACATTATCTTCCACAATTACATTTCCTATTTGCGGCACTTTTTTAAAACTGCCGTCAGGTTGCGGGGCAAAACCAAAACCATCGGCTCCAATAACAGACCCTGCATGAACCGTTACATTTTTACCGATGCTGCAATCGTGATGAATTTTTACTCCCGGAAAAAGAATGGTGTCATCGTCTATTGTTACATTATTTCCAATATATACTTGTGGAAATAATTTTACATTATTACCAATAATAACATTATCGCCGATATAAGTAAATGCGCCGATAAAAATGTTTTCACCTATTTTAGCCGTTGCTGAAACGTATACGGGTTGCTGAATTCCAACCCAATTTGCGGTTTGCATTTTATCATGTTCACTTAAAATAATTGCAAAGGCCGAGTACGCGTCCGGAACGCGAATAAGGGTTGCTTCAACCTTTTTGTCAACGGGCTGGGTACTATTGATAATGATAACAGAAGCTTGCGTGGAATATAAATAATCTTCGTATTTAGGGTTTGCCAAAAATGCGAGTTGCCCTTTTTTTGCTCCTTCCAACTTGCCAAAAGAAGAAACGGTCACATCCGGGTCGCCATCAATTTGCCCGTTGATAAGTGTTGCTATTTGTGTTGCTGTAAACTGCATTTTTTAAGGTATTTCTATTTCTTCAAACATCAATTTAAAATTTAATTAAATCAATGCCAATGTTTGGAAAACAAATGTAAAATTTTTTTACGGTGTCAAATAATGTTTGATTGATAAGGGCATTATCCACTTCTGAAATGTCTTTAATAGTTCCATCCTTAAAAAGAATTTGGATACGCTCTTCATCCGTTCTATATGTATTATTAATCGTTTGTCCTGTGAAAACAAAATACCTGGCTTCCTCTTCATTTAGTTGAAGATAATTCATAGCCAGCCTTTTCTTTTCTTCAATAAATTCTTTCTGAAATTCCTTGCCGGAATAGATAACTTTAAGTAACCTCCGGTTAATAATATCGCTGCAAAGTATAGATAAAATTTTATCCGGATGTTCACACCATTGTTTTATGGCTGCAAGTACATCATAATCATCGAGCATACAAAAATCCCCAAGATGATTATTAATGCCGCTTTCCAAATAGGCTTCATCTAAAAAAAGGTTTAAAACTTTTGACGGCGCAACGGCGTTTATTTCTCTTGCCCTGCGAATGATATTTATTAGCATCCTTTCTGCGCATAACACGGTTTTATGAAGATAAACCTGCCAGTACATTAATCTGCGTGCCACTAAAAATTTTTCAATGGAATAGATCCCTTTTTCTTCGATCATCAACTCCCCATGGTGAACAGTAAGCATTTTGATGATCCTGTCATACCCGATAACGCCTTCGCTTACGCCGGTAAAGAAGCTGTCGCGAATTAAATAATCCATCCGGTCAACATCAAGCTGACCGCTTACCAACTGGTGAAGAAATTTTTTAGGATGTTCATCGGTAAATATATCAATAGCCATTTGCATAGCTCCTCCAAATTCTTCGTTCATTTTAGTCATAAGAAAAACCGTTAATTCTTCATGACTTACATCTTTTATTAAAATACCTTCCAGCGCATGAGAATAGGGTCCATGGCCGATGTCGTGTAAAAGAATGGCAATTTTAGCGCCTTGTTCTTCTTCTTTATTTATTGAAAATCCCTTCCCCTTTAACTCGCTAAGAGCATTACACATTAAATGATAACTTCCCAATGAATGATGGAGCCGCGTGTGAACCGCACCGGGATAAACAAGCTGGGCCAGCGCCATTTGATGAATGCGGCGCAGACGTTGGTAAAAAGGGTGGGATATTACTTTAAATACCAGGGCATCATCTATAGTTATAAAACCATAAACTGCATCATTGATAATTTTTCTATGGGGCATGTATTTAAAATTGTTAAAATGC
>JALZAJ010000391.1 GCA_030948465.1 Bacteroidota bacterium | reverse complement strand
ACTTCACTTATTTTAAGGACAGCTTTTCTTTATTTGCAAATGGGCTTTCTACCCTTCATCCTGGAAGGTTATTGCTGGGATTAAATATGCTACGGCCGCCTTTATTTCTTACCATAGCTCTTGCATTAATCATGGTGATCATTTCATTTTTTGTGCAACCGGTTTTAGGTTTTTTATGGGTCGCTATTTTAATTTTATTCGCGATCAATTTTGTACTTATCATCGTTACCCAAAGTAAACAGCAGGGAATGGCTAGGGCTTTAATTCATACTCCAAAAATGGTTATGCGCCAATTTGCGTCTCTCTTAAAAATAAAAAGAGCCAATAAAAATTTCTTAAAAACAGAACACCGTAAAATTATATATATTGAAGACCTGCTGAAAAATGAACTTACTTAAATTAATTTATTATAATTGCATCTCAGCGTTACCGTTAGGGTTCATTAAGACGATATCCCCTCCATCCTGCCTTTTTCCATATCATCATATCGTAAGCAATGAAATAGTTCCGCATATAAAATATTTGTACAATTATAAAAATGTTGACCAGTTTAATAATGACCTCGACGTCTTATTAAAAAATTTTAAACCGATCACTCCAGGCGAATTAATAGATTATATCAGCACCAATAAGCAGCTCCCGAAAAATACGTTTCTTCTAACTTTTGATGATGGGTTTCGCGAGATATACGATGTGGTGGCGCCCATACTGGAAGCTAAAGGAATACCTGCAATATTTTTTATCAATCCTGCATTTATCGATAATAAAAAACTTTTTTATCGCAGCAAATCAAGTTTGCTCATCCATGAATTATTAAAAAATAAAAATAATAAAACGCTTCTTTCTGGCCTTAGTCTTGTTTTGAACTCTTCTGAGCTTTCATTGGAAGAATTGATAAGCAGAATAAAAAAATTAAATCATACTGATGAAGAAATAATGGATAATCTTGCCCAAAAAATTTCTTTGTCATTTGAAGATTATCTTCAAAACAAAAAACCCTTTCTTACAACACAGCAGTTGATTTCATTGCATAAAAGAGGTTTTACAATTGGCGCTCATAGCTGGGATCATCCGTACTATGACCAACTAAATCTTTCAGACCAAATTGATGAGACGATACGATCAACCAACTTTGTAAAAGACAAGATCAGTTCCGAAAAGGTTACGTTTTCCTTTCCCTATTCCGATGCAGGCCTTTCACAAACATTATTTGATGAATTAAAAAAAAAGGGAATTGATCTGATGTTTGGAATTCAAAATCAAAAAGATGAATTAAACAATAACATGGTTCACCGCTTCAATGCAGAAAGGCCCGAAGTGTCGTTTTCCACGCAACTAAAGGGAATGTTGTTATTTATGGCTATTCAAAAAAAGTTTGGAAAAAACAACGTGCCGAGAAATTAATTTCCCACCTTAATAATTCAATTCATCGCTCACCAAAATCGCCGATAACTGCAAGACGTTATTTTAGCTCATCATAATTATATAAGATACCGTTTTCGCCCAACACCAGGCGCTTGCCTGGAACGAAAGCTTTTGAAGAAAGGCTTTTTGTAGAATCGTATCCGTTTATGCTGAGGTTTCCCATATTGATCATGGTATAAAAAACGTCTTGAGCAGAACTTACTTTTTTGTCAGCATTTTCACGAAGATTCTCAATTTTTTCAGGATATTTTTTTGCATACAGATCATCTGCCCAAACGAATAGCGGAACATTGGCCGTAACAAAATTTGGATGGTAGGAATGAAAGTAAGTTCCGTCATTTTTGTCATTAAGATTTTCCCCATGATCGGAAACAAACAAGAAGGATCCCGTTGCTCCGGATGAATTAATAATGCCTGCTATTTCATTTAAAATATGATCGGTATATAAAATTGAGTTATCGTATTCATTGATGATTTCATCTTTTGGAGGCCGCGACATCAGCGTGTGATTTCTATCAGAAGTGGGCGTGAACTTTTGAAACTCCGGCGGATAACGCAACACATATCTCCAATGACTGCCAATTAAGTGAATAACCAGAAAAATATCTCTGTGAGGATGCGAATTAATAACCTGTTTAATGCTGGGAATTACTGCATCGTCATACATGCCTGTGAAATTACTTTCATTTTCGCCATGCCCGCAATACATGGCGGTGTCACCATCATTAAAATGCATTCCAATGTTGCCCGTTAATCCATAATGCGACTGATTAGAAATCCATGCGGAATAAAAACCCGCTTCTTTAAAAGCGTGAAGAACGCTTTTTTCCTCTTTGTGCCGGTCGTAGGTCGCCGCATCTGCCCTTGTAATTAATTGAGGAACTGAAAAGATCGTCATAGTGCCGCCGGAAGCAACATCGTGGAAGCTTACAAAATTTTTCAGCTTTTCAATTTCAGGGGAAGTGTTTCTCGGGTAACCATTGATGGCCCAGTGATCATAACGGGAAGCTTCGCCCAATATTAAAATATAAATATGCCTCGATGTATCTGTGGGATCTGTTTTTTTGGCACCGAACGAGAAGTTTTTTGTATGCTCCCGGTACTCTTTCATATTGTTCATTTCGCTGTGAATGAGGCCATAGGCTTCTCCCAGGCGAAAAGGGTAATACGTACGATAAGTATTACGAACCATGATCCTGTATTCACTCAATTTTGTGTGACGAATAAACGGTATTAAACCAAAAGCAATTAATCCTATCAACGAAACAAAGAGTCCGGTTTTCCAACTGATTTTCGCGGGAAGCTTCGATGATAATTTTATAAATACCCATCCAAATAAGATCATTCCGGCAATCGCAAAAATTATTTTCCAACCAAGCAGTTCCATTAACTCATCCTTGTTGGTATCAAGAACAAGCCCCACCATCTCCGCATTTACCTGGATATTCATGTAGTAAACAGAAAACAACATAACCGGCGTAAATGCAACAATAATTGCCAGAATCCAATAATATATTTTTAATTTCTGACTAAATAAAACCACCGGAATAAAAAGCAAAGCCTGCACAATAAAGATGCCACTGATAGCATAATTGTAAACCCTGTTCTTAATAAAAAAGACGAGGTCTGGCAATAAAATAAGGATCGTAAGTAATGTTATAATTAAATAGTAAAAAGCAAGCCTTTTAAAATCAA
>JALZAJ010000364.1 GCA_030948465.1 Bacteroidota bacterium | reverse complement strand
TGAACACTTTGATCTAATCGACCTTTATAATAAAAAAAGGATGGGCTTACAGCAACTGGTCAAATACAAACGACTAAAAGATCCCGGGACCGGCACGTATAAAAATTATCCGTACCCGGAGTATATTGATATTCCCTTTAATCCCGCAACCGATGAATACCCATATCCTCCGGAAGCGATGGATGTTACCTTTGATGGACTTCATCCTTCCGATAAGGGATTTGCTATGATTGCCAATATGCTGATAGATAAATTAAAAAAATTTTAATTCACATTTATTCTTCGGCAGATTAAAAATAGCTTAGAGTTTCTTTGCTCTTATCCTTTTAGCAAAACGGGTTACCTGCCATAAAACCTCGGCGCTTAACAGTCCACCAATGGCAAATAAAGCTGGCCACAGCATCTTACCCTCGGCGGCAAATGCTCCGCAGAGCGCAATGGCAAATACTGTAATTGGACACAACATTAGCAGGCATAATCCTTTTACGGACAAAGGAATTTTAAATGGCCTGTGATCATCAGGTGCCTTGACACGAAGTACGATGAGCGTGACAAATTCTAAAAATAATCCGGCTCCGTAAAGAGTAACATCGATAATGATAAGTTCCTGGAAACTCCAAAGAATCATAAAGCTTACCACGATGGCGCAAATAATAATAGAAACGTACGGCGTTTTAAATCGCGGATGCAGTGCATGAATTTTTGCTGGCAGCAATCCATCTTCAGCCATTACCTGGGGCACTCGTGAAACCGAAAGTAAAACCGCTGCATATAGCCCGAGGGCGCTGGCCATTCCGCCTACGGAAAGTGCAGCCCCGAGCCATTTTCCCCCGGCAAGAACTCCCAATGCAGGATATCCTTCTTCAGTCAGCGTTGATGCGTTAATGTTATAGTGCAATGTAGCAAACAACACCATTATATAAACAATGAAAACAGTAGCAAATGCAATGATTGCAGAAGTGATATATGTACGCGCCGGCCGCTCCACTTCTTCAGCATAAGTCGTTGTATTATCCCATCCAAAAAAATTCCACATGACAGTATATAGCGCCATACCGAGTGATGAAAATGGAATGCCTTTAAGTGACGGAGTGGGAAAAGAAAAATGCCCGGCATCTTTTAAGGAAATAATAAACAGAACAACAAAGGGTGAAAGAACCAGCAGGCTAAGCATCGCAGTTGTTTTGCCAACAGGTGAAATACCGAGGATGTTCAAAGCAGCACCTACCCAAATAATTGTAAGGCAGACAGGAATTTTGACGATAGCAATCTGGGGAAAGAAAAAAGATGCATATTCCACAAAAAGCACGGGGTATATGGCAAGATCTACAAAGGTATAAAGCCAGGTCCACCAACCTTCATAAAATCCAAAACGCAGTCCCAGTGCCCTTTTTACCCATTGATAGTATCCTCCGGTAACTGGCATCATACTGTTCAATTCAAGCACCGTTAATATAGCAGGCACATCCCATAGCAATGGCGTTATCATCAACAGCAGTAAGGCACCGTGCGCCCCGGCATACCCAAGCAATGGTTCTAACCCATAAGGGCCGCCGGATACGGTAAAGAAAATTACGGCTGCAAGTTGAATTATATGCAGTCTTTTACGGGGCGGCAAGAAGGTCGTCATTAATGAAAAATGATTGATGTATGACTGGAAATAACATTGTTCTCTTTCGCATGTAAATTAAAAATTCTTTATTGTCATTGTAAATAAATTAAGACAGGTTCATTCGATGCGTCCTTTATATTAGAAGCATGTCAATGAGATAATTCATTTCATGTTTCCCAACTATCAAAAAAAACAATTCACTCATCAAATCATTCTTTACATTTATTTAAAATTTTTATGCTGAAAAAAATTCTGTTCTTCATTTTTATTTGCGCAGCTTTAAATGCATGCAAGCCGGGGAATAATCGTGACACAACACCTAAAGAAGATATTCTTGCCTCGCATCTCGACACAACCGTAAGTCCCGCCCAGGATTTTTTTCAATATGCTAATGGTGGCTGGATAAAACAACATCCAATTCCTTCATCTGAAAGTGGCTGGGGAATTGGAAATTTAGTGGAAGAAGAATTGTATGTACGCCTTAGAAAAATAAATGAAGAAGCTGAAAATGCAAAAGCTGCGGATGGGACAGTTACTCAAAAGATTGGCGACTTCTGGCAAAGTGCCATGGATTCTGTGGCTCTTGACAAGGCAGGGATTTCGCCTTTGAAAAATGATCTTGATAAAATAAATTTCATTCAAAATACAACTGATCTTCTGAATGAAGTTGCTGATTTAAAAACAAAAGGCGTTCGCTGCCTCTTTGGAGATTATGTGGCGCAGGATGATAAGAACAGTGAGATGATGGTATACAAACTTGACCAGGGAGGCCTGGGCATGCCCAATCGGGATTATTATTTTAAAACAGATGCACGTACTGAAGCTGTAAGAAAAGCTTACAAAGAATACCTTTTAAAAACGTTTAAGCAACTGGGTTATGATGATATGACGGCACAAAAAAGTAGGGATGCTGTATATGCTCTTGAAACAAAACTGGCAAAGGCAAGCCGTAAGCTGGAGGACCTGCGGGATCCTTATAAGAATTATAATAAAATGGATGAAGCAGCGCTAAGCAAGCTGGCGCCGAATATTAACTGGAATGATTTCGCGAAAAAAGTAGGCGCAAGCAAATTAGATTCAGTTATAGTTGGCCAGCCTGAATATTATGAAGAGTTGAATAACCAGATTAAATCAACAAGTATAAATGATTGGAAAAATTATTTACAATTCCATCTTATCCAAAGCTATAGCGGATACCTGGACTCCTTAAGTTTTAATAATGCATTTATCTACATCCAAAGCCTTAGCGGCGCCAAAGAGCCAAGGCCTCGATGGAAAAGAGTTTTAGATGAAGAAGAAGACGCCATCGGTGAGGCACTGGGGCAACTTTTTGTAAAAGAATATTTTAATGAGAAAGCCAAAAAACGTTACACCGATCTTGTACAAGCCATTCGTGATGCATATAAAGAACGAATAAACAAACTAACCTGGATGAGTGATAGCACCAAACAAAAAGCACTCGCCAAATTATCTTCGATTACAAAAAAAGTGGGCTATCCTGATAAATGGAAAGATTTCAGCGCTTTAAAAATTGACAAGGGACCATTTGCTTTAAACATGCAAAGAGCAAGGATCTGGTGGCACAATTATAATTTCAATAAACTGGGTAAGCCGGTTGACAGAACTGAGTGGGAAATGACTCCACAAACCTACAATGCGTATTACAACCCCAGCAACAATGAAATCGTTTTGCCAGCGGGTATTTTCGTTGTGCCCGGTTACAAAGATGAAGACCTTGATGATGCGCTTGTGTATGGCTACGCTGCTGCCTCTACGATCGGGCACGAGATAACCCACGGCTTCGATGACCAGGGTCGCCAGTACGATCCGAAAGGAAATCTGACTAATTGGTGGAGCACAAAAGATTCTGCTCAATTTAGCAACCGTGCCAAAGGAATTATTGACCAGTTTAGTGAATTTAACCCGGTAGATACATTGCATATTAATGGAAATGCCACGCAGGGTGAAAATATTGCTGACCTTGGGGGTATACTTTTAGGCCTGGATGCATTTAAGAAAACGGAGGCTTACAAAAAGAACGAAAAGATTGGAGGCCTTACTCAATTGCAAAGATATTTTTTAGGGTATGCTTTAGGCTGGATGTACGAGGAAAGAAAAGAGCGTTTAGCCAACCAGGTTATGATAGACGTGCATGCCCCTGCCAAAGAGAGAGTGAACGGACCGGTTGTAAATGTTCCTGAATTTTACGAAGCATTTGGCGTAAAGCCCGGAGATAAAATGTACAGGCCAGATAGCCTGAGAGTAAATATCTGGTAGCCTCTTTTACAATTACTAAAGAAGTCAATCGATACATTTTTTTAAAAGACAAACCTGGTTATCAGGTTAGTTCGCTCTACTTCGGAGAGGAGTTGGGGAAGGTTCACATGCAGGCGCCGCACGAACAAAATCGTGAGGATGCTGAGCCTGCCTGGGTAAAAGTTGACCTGGTATCTGATAAGTGCAAAATATCACCTGAATTTTTTTGTGACTCTTCATTGAATCAGTTGAATTAATTTAACAAAGCCATCTATGCCCAAAGGCTGCACCTGTCGTTCATCGTAGATGCATACTTTTTTAATAAGTTAATAACATCGGCACCGGTTAAACGCACAGGTCCATAACCGTACGCTGCAAAATTATTTACAGGCTGATAATAATAAAACGCCGGTCAAAAACTATTACTGCCTCTTCGCAGGCACCTTCCACCGGCCCTGTATTATTGAACTTTGTAGTTACATTTTTATTCAAGTACGCAATAAGGTCCATAAGCTTTAGCGTTTACGCAGCCTTTATTAATTACGGTAGCTTCACTGTAGATACAAATAGCCGTTGCCGAAGTTTATGAATAAGAATCATTTTATCTAATAGTTGAAGCCAAAATCTTTCATCCGATTGTAATGCAGCCAGACATTTAATATGCTCAACTTCAATGCGGCATTAGCCATGACAGTTAGATAAGATGCTCAGGAAAATCAGTAATTTTTTTACAACATATCTGTTCCATCACTTGTTGTAGTTGGGTTTTTAAAATAGAAATGGTATGGTTGCCTCCATCATTACCTAATGCCGAAACGCCGTACATAAATGTTCTTCCCATAAAAGTAAAATCGGTCCCGGAAGCCAAAGCCCTTGCCACATCCGGGCCGGAGCGCAGCCCGCTATCCAACATGATCTTAATTTGCCCTTTATATTTTTCAACTATGGGCATAAGAGATTTTATAGATGATTGGCCAGCATCCAACTGCCTGCCACCATGATTAGAAACTATTATTCCATCCAAACCTAATTTCATTGCCATTTCGGTATCTTCTATGCTTGCTACTCCTTTCAATACTAATTTTCCTTTCCATCTATCTCTTATTGGCGCAATTTTATCTTCATTCAATCTCCCCGAAAATGTCTTGTTCATGAACAGTCCCAGTTGCTTCATGTTTAATCCTTTTGGCATATAAGGCTTCATCGTTGCAAAAGATGGTTGCCCATGAAATAAAGTTCTCAACGCCCATTCGGGCTTGCCAGTAATTTGTAACATATTTTTCAGCGACATTTTAGGTGGCATTGCCAATCCATTTCTTATATCACGGGGACGATAGCCGAAGGTTGGCACATCGCAAAGAATAACCAATACCGGGCATTGAGCTGCTTCAGCTCTTTTGATGATGTCATCTCTCACTTTATCTTCTGCAGGATGATACAATTGAAACCACGCTTTGCCCTCCGTTAGCTCGCTGATTCTTTCGATGCTGGAAGTGGTAACAGTACTTAATATGAAAGGAATGTTATGTTGAGCAGCAGCTTTTGCGAGTATCTCCGGTGCATTGGGCCACATCAAACCTTGTAACCCAACAGGAGCTATCCCAAAAGGTGCATCATAAATATGTCCGAATAATTCGGTCTTCATATCTGAGGTAATATGCTTCGTGAGATAATAAGGCTTCAATTCAACTGCTCTTATCTCTGCTGTATTTTTGTTCAGGTTTACGTCTTCATTACAACCACCATCTAAATATTCAAAAGCAAACTTTGGAATTTTTCTTCTCGCTTTTTTTATAAGGTCATCGATAGAAGGATACTGTGTGTTGTATTTTATTTGCATGTACTTATATTAATAAATGATACATGAATCAATTTTTTACATCGTTTTCTCCTGCAGAAATTTGCGGAAAAACGAATAAACTTATTATTAAAATGTTTCCTGCTTTGTTGTATAATATTTTAATTCAATTATATCTGAAGGCAAAGGCTTGCTGTTCCAGTGTTGGTGAATAACCAATGCTGCGCCCAATGCAGAAGCCTGCGGAACCGATGCGGCGTACACTTCCATTTGCGGAAAAGCCCTCGCCAACAAATTCATATAAATCGGGTTATTGCTGAAGCCACCGTCAACAAAAATTCTTTTACAATTGGTTCCTTTTAATACCAGGTTAGTACTCCTGTATTGTTGCACCATAAGGTCTTCCATTAGCTGATGATAGGCTTCTTCATAACTCTTGAATGAATGCGGGTTGCGCACACTAAATTCAGATTGGGCAAGTGAGCTCTTGTCAGCGTGATCGGAAACACTATCATTATACAAATTTCTTTTTAAAAATTTACTGTCAAATTTTACTTGCTTATAATAGTCCGGGTGTGTCCCAAAATGTTCCGCTAATTTTTTTACCTGCTGTTCGTGCTCGTACCCCGCAAAGAGCCGCGATGCTTTTACAGGTTTGCCTTTGTACGACAAAAAACTTAAGCAATCCTGTTGAAGTTCACTTTCAGTCAAAGGCGAATTATTAAAAGGATTTAATGAGATGCACCAGGTACCCGTTGAAAGAAGTATAAATGGTTCGCTGAATGCAATTAAATAAGGAATTAATGCTGCAGAACTATCGTGCAAGCCTATGCCTGCAGGGATGGTTTTATTTATTTTTGCTACTATTTTTTCAACGTTTATTGCTTCAGGAAATTTGTCTGCTACCCCTTCTTCGGTTACCCATGAATGATATTTATTTTTTTGAAAATCCCATAAATTAGTATGACAGCCGATGCTTGTTATTTCAGAACCCGATATACCGGTTAAAACAAAACTTACAAATTGGGGAAGATGCAAAGCATATTTTATTTTAGCAAACGCTCCGGGTTTCTCATATTTCAAACGATACAATTGCATTCCAGAATTAAGATTTCCTAAAACAGGAGAAGCGGTTGTCCTGGCAAAATTTTCTTCGCCGCCGTAAGTATTATAAAATTTTTCCTTTAGCTGTGCAGGAAAAGGTTTTAGATAATTATATAAAGACAGGATAATGTTTAACGACTCATCAAGGTAAACGAAGCTTGCCCCGTATGCAGAGAAGTTCACGGCCTTTATATTAAATCTTTCATCTTTTATAATTGTATGAAAGGTGTCCTTTATCCATTGCGCCAGTATATAAACATCTTCGCAGGGAAAGCCATCTTCATCTTTCGTTTCAGGTAATTGTTTGCTTTCTTCATAAACCAATTTATACGTTTCATCAAACAACAGTAATTTCTTATTGGTCTTTCCTATATCGAAGATCGCTATGACGGGAATTCTCTTCATCACAATCCGGTTGCTACAGTTTTGCTTCCTCTTTCTTTTGTCAAATTCTCTCTTATTTTTTGTTCCCGGAAAAATTGTAATGGGTTCAATGCGCCACCACTTCTCCATCTTGCTTCTGCGACAATAGCTCTCACATCTTTGCGAAAAATATCTTGCAAGATTTCCTGTGCCGCAACTACATCATTCCTTTCCTGTGCTGCATTTAACATCTGCCTGTCTAACAGTAATGCCTGGGCGTAAGCGATCATAATAGCCTCAACTGATTGCAGCAAATCCTCAAGGGGATCTTTCACATTGTGGCTTGCATCTATCATCCAGCCTAAATCATTTGCATGATTCATATGCCGCGCATCCATTCCTTCAACCAATTCATTAAAAATTAAAAAGAGTTGATATGGCTTGATGCTGCCCACGGTTAAATCATCATCTCCATATTTACTATCATTGAAATGAAAGCCTGCAAGTTTGCCTTCCATTAATAATAAAGAAACGATCTGCTCAATATTTGCATTGGGTAAATGATGGCCAAGGTCAACTAATGTAAAAGCTTTTGGCCCTAATTTATTTGCATACAACAAGGATTGACCCCAATCGCCGACTGTTGTAGAATAAAAGTTGGGTTCATACGCTTTATACTCAACAAACATTTTCCAGTCCTCAGGTAATGCACCATAAATTTCTTTCAAACTTTCCAATGTATTTTGAAATGCCTTGCGAAAATTTAATTGGCCCGGGAAGCAACTGCCATCGCTTAGCCATACCGTTAGAGCCTTGGCTCCCAATTCAATTCCATGTTTTATCACTTCAATATTATGGTCAATAGCTTGCTTGCGCTCTGCTTTGTTTACATGCTGCAGTGAACCAAATTTATAACTCAATTCCTGGTTTTTCTGATCCTGGAATGTATTGGAATTTACAGCATCAAACTTTAATCCGAGCTGCGTTGCTAAGGTTTTTATCGCTGTATAATTTTCCGGAATGTCCCAGGGAATGTGAAGAGATATTGCCCCACTGGATTGATTTAATGCATGCAATAATCCAACATCTTCTAATTTTTCTTCCAGTGAACGCGGTTCTCCCGATCCCGAAAATCTTCCAAACCTTGTTCCCCCCGTGCCAAGCGCCCATGATGGAATGGCGACGTTGAAATCAACAAGCTTTCGAATTATATCTTCTATATTTTTAATATCCGTGGCAATAAATTCAAACCTGCGTTGATGATCTTTTAATACAGATTGATTGTGTTCTTCAATTTTATATTTTTCAATTTGCATAAAATAGATTTTATTTTATCCCACTAAAGCCACCGAGGCCGCTAAGACAATTTTTTTGTGCTCTTGTGGTCTTTGTGAGATATATTTTTTAATCATTCTAAATAAAAAACTTCTTTCAAAGAAATAGTCAGAGGCGAATTATCGGAATTTGTTTCCATAATATCTTTCATATAATTCCACCATCTTTTCATAATTTCCTGTTGCGGTAAATTATCCAATTTTGCTTCATTATCAATATTGAAACAAGCAAACAAATCATTGGTTTCTTCATCCAAAAAAATTGAATAATTATTGATACCCGATTGCTTTAGCAAATCCTTCAGCTCATCCCATATTTCATCATGGCGCTTTTTGTATTCGGCTTCGAAGCCTTTGAGCAATTTCATTTTTAAAGCAATGCGTTTCATGTCTTCCTTCCTTTTTGAAGCCTCATCCCAACCCTTCTCCGAAGGAGAAGGCGTGGAGTATTAGCAAGCTTATCTAAAATATCCAGGCATTTTTATCTAATGCATTATCTTTCTTGTTCCTCCCCTTCGGAGGATCGAGTGCCTTTACCTCACAAAAGCCATTGCCACACCACCATCCACATTCAGCACATTTCCCGTTGATTTATTTAGTAAGCCGCCAACAAAAGCAAAACAAGCATTGGCAATATCTTCAGGCAAAATTATTTCATTCAACAACGTACGGCCGGCGTAATATTTCGGAAGCTCTTCCACTGTAATTCCATAAGCTTTAGCCCTTCCATCGGCCCAGCCACCACTCCAGATATTACTGCCAGATATTACTGCATCGGGGTTAACGACATTCACTCTTATTTTGTCTTTACCCAGCTCGGCCGCATTCAACCGGCTCAGGTGCAATTGGGCTGCCTTTGCAGAACCGTAGCCAGCATTATTCGGGCCGCTTACCAATGCGTTCTTGCTAACAATGTTCAACACGTCTCCGCCTATGTTTTGTTTCCGCATAATTTCAACAACTTTTTGTGTTACTAAAAATTGTCCTTTTACCAATACATCATATAGCAAATCCCAGTCGGCTTCCGTGTGGTCTTCGATTGGTTTCGAAATAGAAAGACCGGCATTGTTTACCACTATATCAACTCCGCCAAAAGCCAGCACAGCCGTTTGTAACGTTTGTTGAATCGTGTTACTATCAGTTACATCCAGCACATCTCCCACGATGATGTCCTTGCCAAACAATTTTTCAAATTCCGCTTGCGCCTCCTGCAATCTTTCAGCATTATTGTCAGATAAAATAATACAGGCACCTTCATCGGCAAACTTTTTTGCAATAGCTTTTCCAATACCACCGCCACTTCCTGTAATTAATGCTATGCGGCCACTTAATGCTTTTGGTTTGGGCATTCGCTGCAGTTTGGCTTCTTCTAATAACCAGTATTCAATATTGAAAGCCTCCTGTCTTGGCAGCGAGGTGTATTCTGAAATAGCCTCGGCACCCTTCATTACATTAATAGCATTTATATAAAATTCGGCCGCCACTCTTGCCGTCTGTTTGTCTTTTGCAAAAGTAAACAAGCCTACACCCGGATATAGTATCACGACTGGGTTTGCATCTCGTATAGCAGGACTGCTGTGGTGTTTGCAAGTGTTGTAATATTCTGCGTACATTTTTCTATAAGCCTCGAATGCAAGAGTAAGTTTCTCTTCCAGTTTTGCTACATCCGCTGTTTCTTCAGTTGTAGCCAGGTCTAACACCAACGGAGAAATTTTAGTTCTTAAAAAATGATCGGGGCAACTTGTACCCATTGGGGCAAGCCTTTCCAAATCATTCGAGTTAATATATTCCAAAACCCTATCATCATCAGTAAAATGGCCTATCATACCCCTCACCCCTGAAGGGGAATTTTTAAGATCGCTGTTTGAACAAAAGCCTCTTAATATAGGGGCAAGTGCTGCAGCCTTTTTAAGCCGATCCTCTTTCGATAATGAAGTAATCCTGGCGCCACCAAAGGTTGGTCTTCTTTTCTCTCCTTTAGGGGTCGGGGGTTCTTCTAAATACTGCGCACAGCGCTCAATTACTTCAAGTGTGTTCATATAACTTTCATACGCCGTATCGCCCCACGTAAATAAACCATGTGAGCCAAGCATAATTCCCCGAATGCCCGGGGTATCGTCTAAGCACTTTTTTAATTTCAAACCAAGATCAAAGCCCGGCCTTTGCCACTCCACCCAACCGATAGTTCCGTTGAATAATTCCTGCGTTATCCTCTTGCCATCTTTTGCGGCGGCGATCGCAATGGCTGCATCAGGATGCAAATGATCTATATGTTTAAAAGGAAGAAAAGCGTGCAAAGGCGTATCGATAGACGGCGCTTTGGAAGCCAGATCGTAAATGCAGTGATTGAACAATTCTACCATTTCATCTTCGTGATCAAGTCCCCGATATACGTTGATTAAGCTTCTTAATCTATCAACATACAGTGCGGCGAGCCCGCTTCGCTTCATGGTTCCCAGGTCGCCGCCGCTTCCTTTCACCCACATAACTTCGACGTCCTTACCGGTAAGCGGATCCCTGGCTACCATCTTGCAGGAAGTGTTGCCGCCTCCATAGTTTGTCAATCGTAAATCTGCTCCCAATAAATTGGACCGGTACACCAATAATGCTACTTCATCGCCCGCCAGTTCTGCCGCTTTAGCTTCGTCCCATAAATAGCTTACATGTTTGAATGCTTTAGTTAAAGGCATGATTATATTTTTTTGTTTATAATGTTTTTGAATTTCCATAGCCCACCAATATCACGGAAAGTATAATAATTGTTATACCAATGAGTATCGTGCGTAATGTTTTTTTGCTAACGCCTCTCCATTCATAAAATATAAACCCCCACATGCTGGAAGTAAGTATAATGAAGGCCATGTGAAGTATCCATGAAGAAGCGCCATTGCCTAATTTGCTTTCGCCCATACCATAAAAGAAAAATTGTAAAAACCATATCGTGCCTGCTAAGGCTGCAAAAATATAATTTGCTTTTAAAGGAGTTTTCTTATTAGTGTAGTCGCCAAAAGATTTATTGCGGCTATTCAAAATCATACACCAGATAAAATTGGTAGTAAGGCCACCCCAAAGTATTACTACAAAAATTACATTGTTTTGAAATAATGAATTGGCGCCGTTTTCAATGGCTACTGCAGCCATTGGCTTGCCGGCCTCAATACCGAAATTAAAGCAGGCGCTCAGTATTCCTGAAATGATTGCTACCACCAGTCCCTTTGTAAGATTAAACTCTTCGATACTCGCCGTTTTTTGCTCTGTTGAAAGTTCTTTTTCTTTCATGACGCCCGCCCGCCCACAAACGAAAATCCCGATGAGGCAAACCAGAACGCCAAGCAGTACTAACAGCCCACCATCACTGTGCAGCATACCTGAAAATGTGATACCTGTTTTGCTTTTTACAACATCCCTGTAAATGGGCGGCACCAGTGCACCGAAAGCCGAAGTAAAACCCAATACTACCGACATACCCAATGACAAACCTAAGTACCGCATAGAGAGGCCAAAGGTTAATCCGCCAATGCCCCATAACAAACCCATAAAGTATGTCCAGAAAATAACAGAACTATCTGTTGTTTGAATGATGCTCAGAAAATTGGGCACGGTTAACGCTGCTGCTAAAAATGGAACAAACAGCCAGGAAAATAAGCCTCCCACAATCCAATAGCTTTCCCAATGCCAGCCCTTTACTTTTTTATATGGAATATAAAAACTCCCGGAAGCAAAGCCGCCGATGAAATGAAATATGATTCCCAATATAACCTGCATTCGTATAATTGTTCGGTGAAAAATAATTCCGGCAATAAAAATATACCAAACGATTTCAATCGGTATCATGTACTGTCATGCATCACCATATTAGTTTGAAATTGTAGTTATATTTATTTTTTATTCTTACACAATTCGCAGAATGAATTCCGAAAATATATACCGCGTAATAAAGATAAACGAGCAATCTATTACTCCAAAATATTTGCAGCTTGC
>JALZAJ010000354.1 GCA_030948465.1 Bacteroidota bacterium | reverse complement strand
TCGACATCCAGTTTTTCCATGGCAAATTCTATAGTAACCTTGTCTTCGGCGCCGAAAGAATCCAATATACTTTCGCTCAGGTTTATAAAATAGTCTTTCATTTCAATAGCTCCCAGGTTCTTGCCCTGGTATAATTTCTGATGAACGATACCAATGGATTGCACCCGGTTTTGCCCGGCCTGCATTGCTTCTTTTGTACCTGGGTCGTCAATCTGTGCAGATTGCAACGCCAGTAAGCCGGACACTACTTCGAGGTTGTTTTTTACCCGGTGATGAATTTCTTTCAACAGCAATTCATTCTCTGCATTTTTGGCTGCCAGCAAACGGTTGCTCTTACTCCGGTTGCGATAACTAAAATATCCAAACAAAAGAGTTGCGGCCAGCAAAAAGGCAATGCCAAAGCTTAACCATTGCACTTTCTTTTGCTGAGAAATTTGTTTGTATTGAGATGCGATAGTGGCTTCTTTCTTCTTGGTTTCATATTGTGTAAGAAGCTTAGACATGGCGGCATCACTTTCTACCGATGCGATACTATCTCTTATTAGAAGCGCTTTTTTGTGATAGTCCAGGGCTGACCTATAATCGCCTAAATGTTCGTAGATATCACTTACGTGCAGATAATTTTCGGTGATGTTAGAAAGGTCGTTATCTCTTTCCTGGAGGCGTATAGTTTCCAGTTGATAACCGAGCGCTTCTTTATAATTTCCCATCAGCAGGTTTACTTCACCAAGGTTTGCTATTGTGGCTGCTATGGCATTTGCATAATTAATTTTCTTCGCTAATGCCAAAGCCTTTTGATAATCTCTTAACGCCTCGGGATAACGCCCTAAATGCTTTAAAGCATTGCCGCGGCTATTGGTAAAATCACAAATTTCCGCTCCCTCAAGTTTTTGTGAGTATGCCGCATCCAAAGTTTTGTTGTAATAGTCAAGCGCCTTCTTATCATTGCCTGCAGCAATTTCTACATTGCCTCCATTAAAAAAAGCATACACCAATTCTGACTTGAAATTATTTTTTTCACAGAGGTCAATTGTTTTTTGGGCATAGTCCATTGCTTCTTTTAAACGGCCTTGCCGGGTGAGGTCTTCAGAAATCCGCTCGTATGCATTGGCAACACCTTCTTTGTCATCCAACTGTTCCATTAGCTTCAATGCACTGAGGTCGGCATCTAATGCTTTTTCAATTTCTCCTTTCTTTTTATGCACCCAGCCAATTTTAAAGTATGTAGTGGCCTGTCCTTTTTTATCATTAACCATTTTATATCCTGCCATAGCTTTATTAAAAAAAATTGTGGCAGAATCTAATTGCAAAAGATTAGCATGCATCCTTCCTTCCATTTCATAAAATTTAGGGAGCCACCTGTTTTCATTAATTTTTTCAGCAAGGGCAACTCCCATCCTTGCGTATTCCAGCGCTTTGTTAAGGTCAGCATCAAAGGCAACTGCAACCAAATCATTCAGCAACTCCAATTTTTGTATGCTGTCTGTTTGTACCGCCAGGGCCTGCTCCAGGCTGTCGTAAGGATTTTTTTGGCCATAAACAAATTGTATCGAAAGCAGGAGTGATAAATAGATTTTTCTCATCTGTTTTAATGTCAGCGTTTTGGTAATTTAATTTATTCTGCGTCTTTTTCGGAGGATATTGAACCTTTATTGATCCGGGAGATTTAATTCTTTTCTTGTTCTTTTCTTTTACGGATCGAACTTTTTATCCTATTGAATCGCAGCTACTGACTGCCTCTATTCGTTATACAAGGTAATATTATGAATTTATTCGCTGTTCCGAAGGAAATTCTCGGGTGTATTGCAAATTGTCGCAAGGTTGCCCACCTTCAGTAAGTTTGTTTTAGGTTGAAAGCACCACGTTCCAAGGTTGGCAACCTTGGAACCCAAAACGACAACTTGAAGTGCAATGGCCCGTTAACGATAAGGTTCCTCATTCTTTTGCATTTACGCCCGATGCGGGGCAGGCGATGGCTGGAACAGGTTCGAATAGGCCCATTGCAAAGCCGACTTTAACCGGTAAAGAAATTATTGATATAGTAAATAACTTTTTATTTTGATGGCTATATTTTGAAAACGGAAGTATATTCCATGCATGGTAGAAATTCTTTTGCTGATTTTGCATTAATTTCACCTCTCTATTTTACAAAAAAACCGAAATAAATTATGGCGAAAGCGATAAGGATGCCTCTTTTAAGTGATACAATGACCGAGGGGAAAATTATTCAATGGAATAAAAAAGTAGGCGATAAAATAAAGAGTGATGATACTATCGCCGAGGTAGAAACTGACAAGGCGACGATGGATGTTATAGGCTATGAGGAAGGAACACTTTTGTACATAGGTGTAAAGACGGGAGATGCCGCAAAAGTAAACGACATCATTGCCATTGTAGGAA
>JALZAJ010000459.1 GCA_030948465.1 Bacteroidota bacterium | reverse complement strand
TGTTCTTTAATTAGCTTCACAAAATTATTCCGGTGAAGAGGGGTTTTATCATAAAGCATCAAAACAATAATACCTGAATCAGTAGTGAGTTTTACCTGTACAGGCTTTGAAGCAGTTACAGACGGTTGCTTGGTTGCAGAGCAGGATGCAAATAAAATAAGAAGGCTTAGGTAATATAAGTATTTCATAGGTAATTAAAATCTTTAAAAGGGTCACCAATATTTTCAAAGTAAAGCAAAATATGGTCCTTTAAAAAATTTTCCTGCTCCATCATATTAAAATTTGGCAGGGGCTTGAGCTGTATAAAGTGAGGCCAGCCCTCATCGTCGTTGCCTTCCTTTTTGTAATAATCGCTTTGTGAAAGCAGGGTGCAAACGGCGACATGCATTAAATCCTGCTTTTGTTCTTTCGAAAATTTCTTTCTGAAATTGCCAATTTCCTGGATGCCGATTAAAAAAAGAATAGCCTCTACGTCAGGCTTTTTATCAAACCTGTTTCTAAACTTTTCTTCTAGTTTCCACCAGCGTATTTGCAAGTCTTCATTTGCCTGTTGCATAAAACGAAATTAAATTAAAAACCGCAGGTCGTGCAACGGAAAGCTTTTAGAAATTTCTTGCAATTACAAAAATGACAGCCGGCTGGAGGCCGGAGTATTTTGAGTTTTTATTTTTAATTTAATTGTACGTTTGCGGCAAATTTTTATTTCATGCAAAAGGATACATTGGTTTTTGAAATTATCAATAAGGAATTAAACAGGCAGCGGGAGGGCATTGAATTAATTGCTTCTGAAAATTTTACTTCGTCGCAGGTTTTGCAGGCAATGGGTACTGTGCTTACTAATAAATATGCGGAGGGATATCCCGGCAAAAGGTATTATGGCGGATGTGAATTCGTAGATGAAACCGAGCAGCTTGCCATCGACCGCCTGAAAAAAATATTTGATTGCGAATACGCCAATGTGCAGCCTCACAGCGGTGCGCAGGCCAATGCAGCTCTTATGCTGGCGATCCTGCAGGCAGGTGATAAAATTTTAGGGCTTGATCTTAGTATGGGCGGCCATCTCACACATGGTTCACCGGTTAATTTTTCCGGTAAATTATATGAAGCGCATTTTTATGGTGTAAAGAAAGAAACGGGACTTATCGATTATGAAATGCTCGGGCAAAAGGCAAGGGCAGAAAAACCAAAGCTCATAATTGTTGGCGCATCGGCCTACAGCCGCGATTGGGATTATGAACGAATACGAAATGTGGCTGATGAAATTGGCGCATTTGTTTATTGTGACATGGCTCACCCCGCCGGGTTAATTGCTAAAGGCCTGTTGAAATCTCCATTTGACCATTGCCATTTTGTAACATCAACCACGCATAAAACGTTGCGTGGACCAAGAGGTGGCGTCATTTTAATGAAGAAAGATTTTGAAAATCCTTTTGGAGTAAAAGACAATAAAGGCAATCTCAGAATGATGAGTCATTTATTGGATATGGGAGTTTTTCCCGGTACGCAGGGCGGTCCGCTTGAACATATAATTGCCGCAAAGGCTGTGGCTTTCGGGGAAATATTAACGGATGAATTTACAGAGTATGCCAAACAAATACAGGTGAATGCGCAGGCAATGGCAAAAGCTTTTAATGCGAGAGGATATGATCTCATAAGCAACGGAACTGATAATCACCTCATGCTTATTGATCTTAGGAATAAAAATATCACCGGCAAAAAAGCCCAGGAAACATTAGACAAAGCAAGCATCACCTTAAATAAAAACTCTGTTCCTTTTGACGATAAAAGCCCTTTCGTTACATCAGGAATGCGTGTGGGTGTACCGGCAATAACTACCAGGGGAATGAAAGAAAACGATATGGAAGATGTGGTGGATCTTGTTGATAAAGTTCTTAGGAATCTTGATGATGAAAAAATTATTTCTTTAGTGAAAAAAGAGGTCATTGCGCTCATGAATAAATTTCCTTTGTATCCTGAATTGTAAGATTATCTATAAAAATTTATTCTAATAAAGAATAACTTGCATTTTATATATATGCGACTTTCAGAAAAAGAAATATCTGCCATAAAGAACAACGTATTGTTATTTGACCATGAAGCAAAAATTTATTTATTTGGATCACGTGTGAATGATGCCGGAAAAGGCGACGACATTGATATTCTTGTTATTTCAGATAAAATAGGATTTACTGAAAAAGTAAAAATAAGAACCAGCATATTTAAAGAGATAGAAGAACAAAAACTGGACTTGGTAGTTAAGAAAGATTTTTCGGATGTATTTGTTCAAATGATAGAAGCCGATCTGCAATGTCTTTAAAAAAAACGCTTCAATATTTAAAAGAAAATTTTAAACAGGCTGAAGAAGCAGCATTTCATTTGAATATTTCTTGTGAACGGTGCAAAAGGTTTATAGATAATGAAGATGTTACCGAAGAACAATTAATAGACCTGGAAGCGGTTACAGCAAGGTTTGCCAGATTGAGCGATTTATTGATACAAAAAATATTTAAAACGATCGATCAGTTGGATGCAACTACGCCCGGCACGGTAAGAGACCGGATTATGCAGGCCGAAAAAAGGGATTGATAAAAAATGCAGATACATTACTGGAAATAAGAAATGTTCGCAACACGATTGCACATTAATACGAATCTCGTGATACAAAGGAAATGTTCTTTTTTGTTTACAGGCATTCTCCATTATTACTGGAAATTTTAAAAAATACCATACTATATTCTAACAAATTTTACTGATTGAACTAAAAAAAATTTTCCATGATACAGCGTGTACAAACCGTTTGGATGATATTAGCAGCAATAACGGTATTCCTAACATTAGAATTTTCCTTTTACAGTGGAAACCTTGCAGCAGGAAATGTTTATCATGCGGTAATGGCAACGGATAATTTTTTTCTCCTCGTACTCACAAGCGCTCTTGGAACCGGGATTGTTATAAATATTTTTTTGTATAAACATCGCAGTGTTCAATTTCGTATTATCCTGTTCGCACTTTTAGCAGAATTTCTTATTATCTTTCTTTACATAAGACAAATAAATAAATTCACCACAGGAAATTTTAGCCTTTGGTCTGCATTGCACCTGCTTATCATTGTATTTCTCATTTTTGCTGCCAGAGGAATTTACAATGATTCGAAACTTATTAAAGAGAGTAACCGGCTGAGATAGAAAAGATTTTAATTTTTTACATCGTTTTTCCAAGCTGATATATCCTGAAAAATTTTCAAACCGGTCAGCAAATACGCCAGGCCTCCAATAAAAAGTATTGAGTAATTTAAAGCTATCCTCAAAGGGCTAACAAATTTATCATCTTCAATTCCGTTTCGGCTTTTTAAACAATAGATCATTACTTATGAGTAATTTTACTCAATACATTGAGTAAATGGAAACAATGTTTGAACGTATTGAATTACAAGTCCTTCTTAAGCGAATCAATGAACCAAAAATGGAGGAATTTTTGAAAATAAATCCTGTGGACTTGTTTTAAGCTATTTTATTGGGCTCAATCAGATCCCAAAGATTTCCATACAGATCAGCAAACACAGCAACCATTCCGTATTCTTCAGCCGTGGGTTCCCGTATAATTGTAATTTCATTGTCAAGTAAATTCTGATAGTCTCTTTTAAAATCATCGGTGTATAAAAACAGGAATACCCGGCCGCCGGTTTGATCTCCAATCCTGCTTTTTTGCTGGTCATCAGTGGCTTTCACCAACAATAGAGAGCATTCCGCCGAACCCTGCGGAGCAACAATTACCCAACGTTTCGTATCACTTAAACTCGTGTCTTCAATTAAAGTAAAGTGTAATTTTTTTGTATAAAATTCAATGGCTTTATCGTAATCGTCAATTACCAATGCAATATGTCTTAGGCTCTGCTTCATTGTTAGTCTATAATTTAAGTCGTGTACGAGGGCATTTATAACATGCGTTTATTCTTTACAGATATTTACCGGTATAACTCTCCTTCACTTTTGCGAGCCCTGCCGGCACACCTGCATAAACAAGATTTCCACCGCCATCACCTGCTTCCGGACCGAGATCAATTACCCAGTCTGCTGATTTTATAATATCGGTATTGTGCTCAATCACTATGATGGAATGCCCCTGTTCTATGAGCGCATTGAAGGAGCCGAGTAATTTTTTTATATCATGAAAATGAAGGCCGGTGGTGGGTTCATCAAAAATGAATAACAAGTGGCCCTGTCCGTTACCCTTGCCTAAAAATGAAGCAAGTTTCACACGCTGCGCTTCGCCGCCGCTTAAGGTGTCGGATGATTGGCCCAGCTTTATATATCCCAAACCAACATCACTTAACGGTTGAATTTTTTTAGCTACGTCTGGGCCCTGTGATTCATTTTTTTTCGCAGAGGATTTATCCCTTGAAAAAAAATCAATCGCATCATCTACACTCATTTCAAGGACATCGAAAATATTTTTACCATTGTACATAACCTCAAGCACTTCCTGTTTAAAACGTTTTCCGCCACACACATCACATACAAGGTGGACATCTGCCAGGAACTGCATTTCCACTACTTGCTCTCCCTCCCCTTTGCAGGCATCGCATCTTCCGCCATCTACATTAAAAGAAAAATGCTTAGGCAGGTAACCTCTCATCTTACTTAAAGGTTGCTTACTGAATAATTCTCTGATTTCATCATAAGCTTTTATATACGTAACCGGATTGCTCCTGGACGATTTCCCAATCGGATTCTGGTCAATCATTTCAACCTGGGAAATAAAATCAAGATCGCCTGTAAGACCCTTGTTTAAACCAACTTTCTCCGCAAATTCTCCCTTCATTTTTTTTAATGCCGGGGATAGAATTTGCTTCACTAAAGTTGTTTTTCCGCTGCCGCTAACTCCGCTTACTACGCACAAAACATTTAAAGGAAAGACCACATCTAAATTTTGTAAATTATTTTGCCTGGCTCCATGCACCGTTATGGAACGGTTCCATTTGCGTGTGTGTTTGGGAGGCTCAATGGAAAGCGCTCCTTTTAAATATTTGCCAGTAAGACTTTCCGGATCGTTTATTAAAGTATCGTAATCTCCTTCCGCAACAACTTCTCCACCAAGATGGCTAGCCAGCGGCCCCATATCAATAATATGATCTGCATGTCGCATGATGCTTTCATCGTGTTCCACCACAACGACCGTGTTGCCCATGTCCCGCAGGTTTTTTAATACCACAATAAGGCGCTCCGTATCTCTTGAATGCAGGCCAATAGAGGGTTCGTCTAAAATGTAAAGGGAATTGGTGAGATTACTTCCAAGACTCCGGGTAAGTTGAATGCGTTGGCTCTCGCCGCCGCTCAGCGAATTGGCCAGCCGGTTTAATGTGAGATACCCAAGCCCGACATCCATAAGGGTTTGAAGGCGATTATTTATTTCAATTAAAATACGTTTGGACACGGTAAGATCATATTCAGATAATGATATTTGTTCAAACCATTTCTGAAGATCTTTTACCGGCATTTCGCAGAGTTCGCCAATATTAGCATGACTTACTTTTACATACAATGCTTCTTTGCGAAGCCGGTAACCGTTACATTCAGGACAAATGGTACGTCCTCGGTACCGGCTTAATAAAACCCGATATTGAACCTTATACAAATTTTGCTCTACTTCTTTAAAAAAATCATTTAGCCCGGAAAAATATTCATTACCCGTCCATAAAAGATTGTATTGAGACGTAGTAAAATCTATGATTGGCTTATGCACCGGAAAATCAAACCGCCTAGCAACCCGGATGAGATTTTCCTTCCACAAGCCGAGCTTTTCACCACGCCAGGGAGCTATACCATTTTCATAAACGCTTAGTCTTTTATCAGGTATCACAAGATCAGGATCGATGCCCAGCACTAATGAGAACCCTCCGCATACCGGGCAGGCGCCGTAAGGATTATTAAAAGAAAATAAATTAGGAACCGGCTCTTCAAATTTTATTCCATCAAGTTCAAATTTGTTTGAAAAGTGCAGTGTTTCTGTACTGTTTATTTCAAGTATCACTTCTCCCTCGCCTTCATAAAACGCGGTACTAACTGAGTCGGTCATACGATGATCATCATCTTCATCGAAGTTCTTTACCACCAGCCGGTCAATAAGCACATACGGAGTTTTATGGGTAAACATCGAAGAAAGATTTTTTTGCTCCTGTATATCTTCGATCCGTATTATTTCTTTATCAACGTAAATTCTTGAGAATCCTTTTTGCATCAGGATATTTAATTCCTCCTTTACATTCCTGCTGTGATGTTGCTTAAAGGCGACTAACAATAAAACTTTATCACCATTATTAAGATCTTTTATAGCCTTGACCACATCACCCACATCATCCTTTTTTACTTCCCTGCCTGATACCGGCGAAATCGTTTTGCCCACCCGTGCAAATAAAAGCCGCAGGTAATCGTAAATCTCCGTCATGCTGCCAACGGTTGAACGCGGCGTTCTTGATATAACTTTTTGCTCAATCGCAATGGCAGGGCATAAGCCCTTTATGTAATCCACATCAGGCTTATTCATTCGTGCCATAAACTGTCTTGCATAAGCGCTTAGGCTTTCTGCGTACCTGCGTTGCCCTTCTGCAAATAAGGTATCGATGGTTAAGGACGACTTACCGGATCCTGAAACACCGGTAACAACAATAAATTTATTACGTGGTATCGTTACCGTTATATTCTTGAGATTATGAACCCTTGCACCTTTAATAAGAATATCATTATCAGAAGTGTCGCTATTTTTCTTTTGGGAGATCCGGGAAGTAGGTTTCGTCGCTTTCATTGTTGGATTGCAAAAATAACGCTTCGCAGTTTTACGAATCCGCCCGCGTGATAATACCAAATAAATCCGAGTGGTAATACCCTATTTTTCTATTTTCCTAAAAAAAATTATGAAAACATTTGGAATTTATTTTCAATGTTCTATTTTCGGTTCTCCGATTATCCAGAAACAATGAAGAACCTTCTGCGCTTCGCAATAGCTTCCCAAATGATCTTCTCTTTAATTGGATTGACTTACACAATATCCTAAACCAAAAATCGTAACAGTTTATGAAAACCATGAACAACCTGTCAGACCAACAAATGATTCACCTTTTCCTGGACGGTGACTCAGAAGCCCTCTCAAACCTTGTTAATCGCTACAAAGACAAGATCTACACTTCTATCTACTTATTGGTAAAAGATAAATATCTGGCGGAAGATATTTTCCAGGATACCTTTATCAAAATAATCGACACCATAAAAGCGGGTCGCTACACAGATGAAGGAAAATTTTTACCATGGGCAATGCGTATTGCGCACAATTTATGTGTTGATCATTTTAGAAAAATCAAGCGCAGCCCTTCTATCAAAACCAGCGATGATCGCGACATTTTTGATGTGATTAATTTTGCCGAAGCAGGAGCTGACGAAAAAATTATTCAAACTCAAAGTCACACAAGGGTAAGAAAATTACTGGATATGCTTCCCGAAGATCAAAGGGAAGTAATCATAATGCGGCATTATGCCGATCTTAGCTTTAAGGAAATAGCAAGGCTCACTGATTGCAGCATTAACACTGCTCTTGGCCGTATGCGCTATGGTCTTATAAATTTGAGAAAAATGGTTACTGAAAAGCAAATCGCTTTATAAAATTTTTGCTGCTTTAAAAAAATCCTCTTTAAAATCTAAAGGGGATTTTTTTTGCAATAAATTTTAATAAGCAGGTAAGAATAGTGCTTTTCGGTTGAAGGATTAGTGTAATAAAACTTGATTAGAATCCTAATACACCAAATTACTATAACAACTTTTTTAATTTTTTAACGAAAAAAATAATAATAAATGTTAATTTGACACTTATAAGAATATCCTATATTTTTGTTTTAAAGATTGCTTTATAATGTCTCAAAAATCATACGTAATAGGAGTTGATTACGGAACTGATTCGGTTCGTTCTGTTATACTGGATGCGCTAAATGGTGAGGAAATCGCCTCTTCTGTTTTTGCCTATCCGAGATGGAAAGAGGGCTTATTTTGTGTTCCTGCACAAAATCAATTCCGGCAACACCCACTCGATTATGTAGAAGGCCTCGAATATACAATTAAGGATTGTTTGCAAAAGGGAGGTGAAACAATTGCATTGCGGATAAAAGCTATTTCTATAGATACTACCGGTTCGTCGCCTGCGGCAGTTGATGCAACAGGAACGCCACTTGCGTTGCTAAAAGGTTTTGAAAATAATCCAAATGCCATGTTCGTTCTGTGGAAGGATCATACTTCTGTGAATGAAGCGGCAGAGATAAATGAGCATGCCGGTAAATTTGCTATTAATTACCTGCAATATGTTGGTGGTATTTATTCTTCAGAATGGTTTTGGGCTAAACTGCTTCACATACTGCGTGTTGACGAGCCCGTTAGAGAGCATTGTTATTCCTGGGTAGAGCACTGCGATTGGATTCCTTTTTTATTAACCGGAGGTAATGATGTACACCAAATGAAGCGGGGAGTTTGCGCAGCCGGGCACAAAGCCTTATGGGCAACGGAATACGGAGGCTTGCCGCCAGATGAATTTTTTAATTCCCTCGATCCTTTGTTGAATGGCTTTTGCGCCAGGTTATTTACTAAAACATATACGGCGGATAAGCCTGCGGGATATTTATCTACGGAGTGGGCTGAAAGGCTGGGGCTTTCTGCAAACGTAATGATCGGCGTAGGTGCTTTTGATGCCCACATGGGGGCGGTAGGCGGGCAAATAGAACCCTATCATTTAAGTAAAGTAATGGGAACCTCCACCTGCGACATGCTGGTGATGCCATCAATTGAGGCGGATGGGAAATTAATAAATGGAATTTGCGGGCAGGTACCCGGCTCCGTTATTCCCGGTATGCTGGGCATGGAAGCCGGTCAATCTGCATTTGGTGATACGTATGCCTGGTTTAAAAATATTTTATTATGGCCTTTGAATAATTTGCTAAGTTCATCGTCAATAGTTGATACCTTAACGGCTGATCAATTGATAAAGGAGGCAGATGATAAAATAATATCAGCACTTTCTTTGGCGGCTAAAAAACTACCTCTCGATGAATCGGATGAATTAAGTGTTGATTGGTTAAATGGAAGAAGAACGCCGGATGCTAACCAATTGCTGAAGGGAGCTATAACCGGGTTAAATTTAGGTACAGACGCACCTCAAATTTTTAGATCACTGGTAGAAGCTACTTGTTTTGGTGCCAAATCAATTGTTGACCGGTTTAATCAGCAAGGTGTTCCTGTAAAGGGTTTAATAGGTTTGGGCGGTGTTGCCAGAAAATCTCCATATATCATACAAGTAATGGCAGACGTAATGGATATGCCCATAAGAATTCACAGGTCGGAACAAACCTGTGCCGCCGGGGCGGCCATGTTTGCAGCAACAGTTGCCGGTATTTATAATAAAGTGGAAGATGCCATGGCCGCCATGGGGCAAGGCTTTGATAAAGAATATTATCCTGATAAAACAAAAGTGCCGTTATACAAAAAACGATTTCAGAAGTACCAGCTTTTAGGTGGTTTTATTGAGCAACAAATAAATAAATTGTGACTTTACACAAGTATGAACATATTCAGCAGGAAGCTTTTGACGCTAATATGCAATTGCCCAAATTGGGCCTGGTGTTGTTTACGTTCGGTAACGTAAGCGCAGCCGATCGTCAGTTATCAGTGTTTGCAATAAAGCCGAGTGGCGTGCCATACGATGAACTTACTCCTGCAAAAATGGTCATCGTGGATTTTGAAGGAACGGTTGTTGATGGAACGTTGCGGCCTTCTTCCGATACAAAAACACATGCCGTATTGTATAAGCACTGGAATAAAATTAACGGTATAGCACACACGCATTCGGCTTATGCGACTGCATGGGCTCAGGCGCAAAAAGCCATTCCTGTTTTTGGCACCACGCACGCAGACCACAATACCGTTGACATTCCATGCGCACCACCTATGAATGACAAAATGATACAGGGAGATTATGAGTATGAAACGGGTTTTCAAATCATGAATTGTTTTAAGGAAAAAGGATTGAGCCATGAAGAAGTGGAAATGATTTTGGTGGGAAATCATGCGCCTTTTACGTGGGGCCAATCGGCCGCAAAAGCAGTGTACAATAGCGCTGTATTGGAAAGCGTTGCGAAAATGGCCTACCTGACGTTGATGATAAACGGTAATGCGCCACGGTTAAAAGACGCGTTGATTAAAAAGCATTTTGATCGTAAGCATGGAACAAACCGTTATTACGGACAATAGATTTCGGTGTCCCAATTTGATATTAATTAATCATCTTCAAAATGAAATATTTTAAAAAAGCAGCGGTTTGGTTTGTAACAGGAAGTCAGCATCTTTACGGTGAAGAAACATTAAGCCAGGTTGCCAGCCACTCGCAAACAATTGCCAAATTTCTTGACGAACATAAAGAGATTCCGGTAAATGTTGTGTATAAGCCTACCGTAAAAACACCGGAAGAAATATATGCCTTGTGCATCGAGGCGAACTCCGATAAAAATTGTATTGGTATTATCGTTTGGATGCACACTTTTTCTCCGGCAAAAATGTGGATCGGCGGATTAAAGATTTTGCAAAAACCTGTGTGTCACTTGCATACCCAGTTTAACAGAGACATTCCATGGAATGATATTGACATGGATTTTATGAACCTTAACCAGAGTGCCCATGGCGACAGGGAGTTCGGCTTCATTATGACGCGTATGCGTACACGAAGAAAGATCATCGTGGGGCACTGGCAGGATGAGAAGGTCGCCGCTAAAATAAATGGTTGGTCGAGAGCTGCTGCCGCGTGGCACGATTGGCAGGAAGCAAAATTCGTGCGCTTTGGTGATAATATGCGGCAGGTTGCGGTTACAGAAGGTGATAAGGTAGAAGCGCAGTTAAAATTTGGTTATTCAGTAAATACCTATGGGATTGGGGATCTTGTGAAAATTATTAATGAGGTAAGCGATAAAGAGACGGAGGATCTTTGCAATGAATATGGCGACCAATATACGTTAGCAGACAGCCTGAAAAATGATGGAAAAAATTATGCCTCTTTAAAAGAGGCGGCAAAGATCGAGATTGGTTTAAAAAACTTTATGGAAAAGGGAAATTTTAAAGGCTTTACCGACACCTTTGAAGACCTGCATGGATTGTCGCAATTGCCCGGTATTGCCGCACAACGCCTTATGGCAGAGGGTTATGGTTTTGCTGCGGAAGGAGATTGGAAAACTTCAGCGCTGGTACGCGCTATGAAAGTAATGGCTACAGGATTGAAAGGCGGCAATTCTTTTATGGAAGATTATACGTATCATTTTGATCCGGAAAACCAGATGGTTTTAGGTTCTCACATGCTTGAAATTTGCCCGTCCATTGCTGATAGCAAACCTTCCTGCGAAATCCATCCTTTGGGCATCGGCGGCAAGGCGGATCCTGTGCGTTTAGTGTTCAACGTTAGTGGAGGCGCTGCTCTTAACGTTTCGGTTATAGATATGGGAAACCGGTTTCGCATGCTGGTAAATGAGGTGGAAGCCGTAGCTCCGGAACATGATCTTCCCAGGCTTCCGGTTGCAAGAGTGTTATGGAAACCCTATCCTGATATGGCTACAGGTTGTGCAGCCTGGATATTGGCTGGAGGAGCGCATCACACCTGTTTCAGTCAAAATTTAACTTCGGAACATTTGGAGGATTTTGCGGACATGGCTGGCATTGAAACCGTATTTATTGATAAAGAAACAAAACTTCGCGACCTGAAAAATGAACTTAGATGGAGTGAGGTTTATTACCAATTGAACAAAGGGTAATAAATGGACGGCCCTGATCAAAATAACCCGTATAAATAATAAAAGTTGTTTTTAAAAAGCTGAATTATGATCTGTTGATGATTGGCTGCGGGATAGAAGCGGAAAGCCCGGTGAAGCTTTTGCGCCTGGATTTTGTGCCGTACTTGCAGCGGATAGCCCGAACTATAGTTGATTGAAAAACCCTTGCTGAAAGCCCCAATTTTTTTTTATTTTTTATTGAAATAATAAATGAATATTTGTTTATCAATAGCAGAATGTAGAACCGATAATTGAGAAATTGAAGTGAGTACTTAGAATCAAAAAATAATCAACCATTTTTAAAATAATCATTTCTTAAACCTTCTAATAACGATTGCTCATGAATCAGAATCTTGCAACTACAGATTACATCGTGTTCATTATCTATTTCATTATCGTGGCAAGTTATGGATACACGATCTATCACAAACGTAAAAGGAACGAACATGATGCCAAGGCATTTTTTCTTGCGGAAGGAACGCTTACCTGGTGGGCTATCGGGGCATCGCTGATAGCATCCAATATTTCAGCAGAGCAATTTATTGGCATGAGTGGCGAAGGTTTTTTCCTGGGAATCGCGGTTGCGGCGTACGAATGGATTGCGGCTATAGCCCTAATAATCGTGGCGGTTTGGTTTATTCCTGTTTACCTTAAGAATAAGATATATACCATGCCGCAATTTTTAAAAACGAGGTATAATGAATCGGTGGCGTTGATCATGGCAGTCTTTTGGTTATTTCTTTATGTGTTTGTAAATCTTACTTCTATTTTATACCTCGGTGCCGTGGCGATCAACGGCCTCGTGGGTGGAGAATATCTTCATGTTATAATGATTGGCCTTGCAATTTTTGCATTAGTAATTTCATTGGGCGGCATGAAAGTTATTGGCTATACGGACGTAATACAAGTTGCGGTTTTAATTATCGGTGGCCTGGTTACTACCTACATTGCCTTAACGGTTGTAGGAGAAAAATTTGGAGTTGGAAGCAGCGCTATTGCAGGCTTTAAAGCATTGGTGCATAATGCTCCCGAACATTTTAAGATGATAATTCCGAAACCCACGGCTACTTCTACCCAAATCGAAGTGGATAAGTATATAACTTTTCCAGGGTTGGCTTCCTACCTCGCGGGAATCTGGATTATAAATCTCAATTACTGGGGCTGTAATCAATATATAACCCAAAGAGCATTAGGTGCAGATCTGCAAACAGCACGCACCGGAATCTTATTTGCCGGTTTTTTAAAATTATTAATGCCGCTTATAGTTATGTTGCCTGGCATTGCGGCGTATGTATTATATTCCAAAGGCTACCTGCCGCAATTAGTGGGAGGCAAAGATGGGGCATACTCTGCAGTGCTCACCTTTTTACCAACAGGATTAAAGGGACTTTCGGTGGCAGCATTAACGGCGGCTATTGTAGCGTCACTCGCGGGAAAAGTGAATAGTATTTCCACCATTTATACCTTGGATATCCATAAAAAATATATCGGCAAAGACCTGGATGAAAGAAAGCAGGTAATTGTCGGAAGAATAACTGTTTTTGTTGCTATGATACTTGCCATTCTTTTTACCTGGAACGATTTATTAGGTATTGGCGGAGTAGGAGGTTTTACTTATATACAGAAATATACCGGTTTTATAAGTCCGGGAGTTTTTGCCATGTTTTTTCTTGGAATGTTTTGGAAGCGAACAACAGGCCTGGCCGCCATAGTAGGTGTGATCGTGGGTTTCGTGTTATCCATTTTCTTCAATGAACTTGCGCCCAGCCTTTTGGGAAATGAAACCTTTCTGTACACGGCATATAATAACGGTAAAGGCGGATTTGAAATTCCTTTTCATATTTGTATGGGCTTATCATTTGTATTTACCATGATCATCATGATCGCCATAAGCCTGGGAGGCCCAAAAATAAATCCCAAAGCCTTTGAGCTGGATAAATCAATGTTTAAATTAAGGCCTCAAACTTTAATATTAATTCTCCTTACGCTATTATTAATCTCAGCCTTGTACGTGAAGTTTTGGTAATTTTTATTGTTTCTTTTTAGAAACCGGATAAGATAAAAACGCAAAGGAACATTATGAGTGTTATTGCCGAATATAAAGTTCATGACAGAGTGCTAATTGCGGTCGATTGCATTATTCTTGGCTTCGATGGAAAAGATCTTAAGGCTTTGCTGGTGAAAAGGGGTTTTGAACCGCAACTAGGAAACTGGTCGCTGATGGGCGGTTTTGTAAAAAAAAATGAGGCGGTGGAAGATGCAGCATTTCGAATCCTGGAAGTGCTAACGGGCTTAACGAATATATACCTGGAACAATTATATTGCTTTGGCGAGGTTGATAGAGATCCCGGGGGCAGGGTAGTGTCGATAGCTTATTTTGCACTGATTAAAATTGATGATTATTCGCCGGAATTAATGAGGGAACATAATGCAAAGTGGTTTGATATCCGGCGAATTCCGCAAATGATCTTTGATCATAAAAAAATGATAAGCCTCGCAAA